>NZ_JARDAK010000006.1:0-234776 GCF_056470645.1 Pseudoalteromonas sp. TP27
AATTATTTTTGCGTTGTTTGGTACTGCGGCGAGTTATTTTGTACGCTTTATTTATGCGTATTGGGTACTTAAAACAATGCCCATGAAATACATTATTAAAGCGGGTATTTGCGTGGTATTGGTGGTAGTAATTTCAGCGTTAATTCCATATTTAAGTTAACGCTGAAGTTAAGGTGGCCGTTTTTATTTTATATCAAACGACTGGCACTGCTGATTAATACACAGCGATTGCACTTCAAGTACAGGAGAACAATCAGTTAAGCCTTGTGCTTTATTTTGTATGCTTTCTTGTTTTGTTATTTGTTGAGCAAGCTGTTCTGCTTCTTCTTGAGAGGTGTTTAGCGTTGAATAAACAGCATATTTACTCGGTCCGCCACAAGCACGTGCGCCGACTTCAAGGACTTTGCACTGAAAGCTAGCGGTGCAGCTATTATTACTCACCATGTTATTCAGATCATAGTTCAAGTCAGACAAGTTTTTACTTTGCTCATTTGACGTCACAGTGCTAGCACAACCACTTAGTAATAAAATGCTGCTAGCAATGCTTATAATTGACAGTTTAACTGTTGATGGTAAACAACTCATAACGTTATCCTTAAAATGCACTTACCGCTGAGCCTTCAAGTTTAACACATTTATTTTCAACACACTGCGTGCTTGGCGTTGTTAAATGCTGACAAATGCTCATCATTCCTTTTTGTGAATTATAACTACTTTCAAGCTTAGTAATTTTGTCGCTAAGGGCTGTTACTTGATCTTCAGACGCAGTGTTTGTTGAATATACGACAAAGCTGCTTGGCCCACCACATGCGCGACTGCCTACTGCACTTATTCTGCATTGGGTGCTGGTATCACATTGCTTATCTGTAATTAGTGTATTTAATTCGGTTTTAGCTGCTTTTATATCGTCTATTGAAACGTTTTTTAAATCAGCTTTTGGTATTTTTTCAGCAACTACGTTCTTTTTAGTATTTTCTTGTAATTGAGTGTTTTCTTTTAGCTTTTGTAGCTCTTGCTTTGGTGCTTCAGCTTCTGAGGTGATTGTTACTTGCTGCGTTTCAGTGGGTGCTTTATCTAAGCATGCAGTTAAACACAGTGGTAAAAGTATGGCTAACAATGGGGTACGCATAACAAACCTTGATAGTGATGAAATATTCATCACTATCATACACGGTGCATTTTTTACGGCAATAAAAACTATATTATCAAGTAATTAAAGGCACTAAAAAATTATTCTGTTAAAGTCCGCCCTGCGTTAGTTTGGTAGGGTTGAGTAATTTTTCGAGTTCTTCGCGCGGTAGATCAGTTTCTTGTTCGGCTACATCAATAATAGGGCGGGCTTCTTTATAAGCCTGCTTTGCTATTTTTGCTGCTTTTTCATAACCGATCACCGGATTAAGCGCCGTTACCAAAATTGGATTTTTAGCGAGCGCTTTATCTATATTAGGCTGATTTACCTTAAAGCTGGCAATGGCTTTATCGCCCAATGCCTGCGCGCTATTGGCAAGTAATTCTATGCTTTGTAAAATATTATACGCAATGACTGGCAGCATAACGTTTAGCTCAAAATTACCCGCCTGGCCGGCTACCGTAATAGTGGCGTCGTTACCTATTACTTGTGCACTTACCATTGCGGCTGCTTCAGGTATAACAGGATTTACTTTGCCAGGCATAATAGATGAACCTGGTTGAAGCGCTTCAAGCTCTATTTCACCTAAACCTGCAAGTGGGCCTGAGTTCATCCAGCGTAAGTCGTTTGCTATTTTCATTTGTGCGACAGCGAGTACTTTTAATTGCCCTGAAAGCGCGACGATGGCGTCTTGTGAGCCTATGTTATAAAAAAAGTTACTACTAGGCGTAAATCTAATGCCTACATTGGCACTCAGGTTTTCTGTAAATTTTGCTGCAAATTTAGGGTCTGCATTTATTCCTGTTCCAACGGCTGTACCGCCTTGTGCGAGCTCGCATACACGCTCTAAGCTATGTCTAATTCCTGTAGCGGCATGGTTAACTTGTGACTGCCATGCACTTAGAGTTTGATCAAAAGTTACAGGCATTGCATCCATTAAATGCGTACGGCCCGTTTTAACTATATGGCCTACTTCAGCTTTTTTCTTTTCCAGGCTTTGCGATAAGTTTTCAAGCGAAGGAAGTAATTCATACACTACGTTTATTGCACTACTGAGTGCGATAGCAGTAGGAACTACATCGTTAGAACTTTGTCCCATGTTTACATCATCATTAGGGTGAATGCTTTCACTGCCTATCCGGCTAGCAAGCGTTGCAATAACTTCATTGGCATTCATATTTGAGCTTGTGCCCGAACCGGTTTGAAAAATATCAACGGGGAAATGCTCAATGTGCTCGCCATCAATAATACTTTGGCAAGCTTGCTCAATAGCATTGGCTTTAGCTTTGCTTAAATGCCCAAGCTCATAGTTACTTTGTGCTGCGGCTTGTTTTATATAAGCCAGTGCAGTTATAAATTGCTTCGGCATAGGTAAGCCACTAATGGCAAAATTATTAACCGCTCGCTGTGTTTGCGCTTGATAGAGTGCATCAGTAGGTACTTTTAGCTCGCCCATGCTGTCTGATTCTGTTCTAGAGTTGCTCATAAGTGTGCTCCTTAAAAAGGGTTGAATTCGTGACTAAGAATACGAGCTTCACGCTCAAGTATTAAAAATTGTGCAGTATTGTTATGCACTTTATAAAACCGTTTTAGTGCTAATAAAGGTTTGTATAACTGCTCTAAACATTGTTTACGAATAGCATTATGTATAAGAGGGTCGCACATTTTGTTCATAATTTCATGGTGTGTGCGTCGAAGGTAAAACTCTTGAAGCAAGGGATTACGTTGTTGCTCAAATTTTTTGGCGACGTTAAGGGCGGTTTCTATGTAATCGGCAACGAGCATGGGTGCATGTAGGCCTGGTCTTAAGCAATGGCAAGAGAGTTCTTGATGGTAACGATGCTGGGCATAATTTGAAGACATAAAAAAACCGACTCAAGTTAACGATAATGGTTATCATTACATTTAATCGGTTTCAGTGTAAACAGTTATTATAAAAATTATTTGCGATACTAATTTGAGTTTTAATTGTAGCCAAGAATAAATATCTGATCTGTTTCATGTTTGGTCATCGCCTGTTGATTGTGTTTAGGGTGCGAAAGTAAATCGATTACTGTAGCTCTCATATCAACGGCGTAACTATGATCGTCGGTGGTTTTTTCGGTTATAGCAATAGCTGCGTCTACAGCTGTATAAGGGGGTATATGCATAATTTTATCCTTTGAAATTTAATATAAGTTAAACCCTTTAGTGGGTTAGCTATATAAAAGCATATTACGTACCAATCATAATGAACCAGTTCAACCGTATGATAGTTATAGTGTTTAAAAATTATATTTTTTTCATCACGACAAAATAAGCTAAATTTGCTTTACTGTTGTGCATTAATCTACAATTTTGGTGCACAGTAATGACAAAGCCATTTTCACAAGCCTGTGAAAACAATAAAACCCCTATTTTAGAGCAATTAAGAGTTGTATTAAAAAACACTAAAACAGTACTCGAAGTTGGCTCAGGAACCGGCCAGCATAGTGTTTTTTTTGCAGAGCAATTACCACATTTACAGTGGCATACAAGTGATCGCGCTATAAACCACGAAGGGATTAACTTATGGCACCGCGAAGCTAATTTAACTAATTTACATGCACCACTTGAGCTTGATTTAAATAATGAATGGCCAGTAGATAAGGTTGACGCTATTTATACTGCAAACACATTTCATATTGTAAGTTGGCAATTAGTTGAACGTTTTTTTGACGGTGTTAAACGTCACTTAAATAGCGACGGTATGTTGTGTATTTATGGGCCATTCAAATACAAAGGTGAATTTACCAGCCCAAGTAATGATGACTTTAGTGCTTTTTTAACAGAGCGCGATCCGTTAAGTGGAATAAGAGATTTTGAAGCAGTTGAACAACTAGCTAAGCAAGCAAGGCTTACGCTTATTAGCGATACAGCCATGCCTGCAAATAATCAGTTACTCGTTTTTAAACGGCAGTAATGAGCTACATTGCTCTTTATATATATCAATATGGCCGCGTTCACGCTTTAAGTAGTCGCTTATTGCATTACTAAAGTCGCCATCAACAATATGGTGAGCAGAGTAGGTAAGTACGGGTTCAAATCCGCGTGCTATTTTGTGCTCACCTTGTGCACCCGAATGAAAACAGTTGAGTTTATGCTTTATTGCAAACTCAATACCTTGGTAATAACACAATTCAAAGTGCAGCGAATCTACTTCTTCACTTGCTCCCCAGTAGCGCCCATAAAGCGTATTTTTACCTACTAAACTAAGTGTTGCAGCAATCACGTTATCGTCTCTTTTGGCCAGCATAATAACTAGAGTATTAGCCATTAAGGCGTGTAAAAGCGTAAAAAACTCCATATTTAAATAGCCCAAATGACCAGATCGCTTTAAGTAGGTACGCTGATAAAACTCACAAAACAATTGCATTATCTCGGGCGTAATTTGCGTTCCTTGCAGCCATTCAATATCAATGTTCTGTTGCGCTATTTTAGCTCGCTCTTTTTTAAGTGACTTACGTTTTCGTGAGCTAAGCACCTGCAAAAAGTCGTCAAAGGATTCATAACCTTTATTAAACCACTGAAATTGCACACCTACTCTTAACATGGCGTGTTGCTCAGTTAATGAGGTGGCTTGGGCTTGGTCGCAAAAATTAACATGCCACCCCGACCACCTTTGCTCAGCACTGTGTAAGCTAAGTTGCTCTGTAATGTACTGATACACCGTATTTGGGTTAGCGTGCTCGATAGCAATACGCTTGCCTTCAATAGGGCTAAAGGGAATGCCAGATAGCCATTTTGGGTAGTACTCTAAACCATGTTTTTCGTATGCCTCAGCCCATGCCCAGTCAAATACATACTCGCCGTATGAATGACTTTTTAAATACCCGGGTGCAAGTGCAACGAGCGTATCATCTTCAAAAATAGCGAGGTGATGGGGCTGCCAACCGCTTTTTTGTGTTACGCATTGGCTTTGTTCAAGGGCATATAAAAAAGTATGTTGAGTAAATGGTTCATCACCAAATAAACGTTGCCACTGCGCCTGATCAATCTCATTAATACTGCTAAACCATTGGTGCGAAAACGTTCCCATGACTACTTACCTTGTAGTTGTTCTAAGCTGTTCTACGTTTTTAATAAACGTACTAATTTGCATTTTAAGCTCGGTAAAATGAGGATTATAAGTTAAGCGCTGTAAAGCCGGATAGTGTTTTAAGTTGGCGCTTGTACGCTCTCCTAGTTGTGGTTTTTTAGTTGTTTTACATGTTTCATACAGGGACTCATCGTTAATAAAGCTGCCACAATTGCGATAAGTGGCGTTAATTCCATAATGTGGATTTTGCGGTGAGTTAACAACAGCAATATGCGACATACCATGAACCTTTTTACATTGAGGTGTTGTGCATTGCGGATTATTTACTGTGTAGTCACTCGCAAAGTCTGGCGGTAAAATATTGGTGCTTCCATAAAGTACTAAAGTATCGAGTGGCTTATATTTTACTGAATTATCTTTGTGTAATGTACTCAATAACTTTAGCGTGGCACGCGTGTCTATCGTGGTATCAATATCACTAAGTACACTAAAAATAGGTAATTTAAGTGCAGGGCGTTTGTTTAAGCTACTTACACTTGCAAGTGACATTGCATCGTACGAAGCGGCAGCTGCGTTTAGAGGAAATGATTCATACTTAGCAAAGTCTACATCGGCATCTTTATCAATCCAATTAACAAAGGGTATGGCATCAATCCACTTTGCTATCCAGCCGTACTTATTATGTGGCTCAGAGCCGGGCGAATAAAGCATAAGCGCTTTAATTTTAGAGGATACAGTGTGTTTGGTTGCGTAATCAATAAGTAACGCTGCACCGGTAGAGTAACCTGCGAGTATCACCTCATCAAAGTCTTGTACGGAGCGTTCAATACCGTATTTTATTGCTTGTTGCCATTGGCTAACGTCTACATTGAGTAACGCACTTGCGGCGCTTCCATGTCCTGGTAATAAAATAGTACGCACAGTATAGCCTTGCTGATAATACACTTGTGCTAAATCGTGATACGTAAAGGGGGAGTCAGTTAGTCCGTGGATTAATAGCGCAACTTTATTGCTGTTTGGATGCGTAAGCTCAAAAGGGGCAATAATATCTGCAATAGTAGGGTCAGGTTTTCGCGTACCTTGTGTTACTAATTGCTGATACGTTTGTGTAATAACAGGGCATGGCATATTTGCACGTGGATTGGCTTTATTTATATGTTTATATGCAAAATCTAAGTAATCGTTAAATGGCAAAAGGGCGTGGTAATTAAAGCGCTGGTGGTTGTGCTCATTTTCAAAGCGTAATAAGCCTTGTTGCTTACTTTTTGTTATAAATTTAAAGTCGCTCGCCTGCGATATACAGTTTTGAGCGACGGTAATATGCGAAAAAATACTTAAAACAAAACCAAAAGCTACTCTTAAAACTATTCTTAAAACTATTCTTAAAATTAAATCACTATTATTCATTAACTACTGCATATTGGGCAAGACACTCAGTTAGCTTAATGAGTTCAAGCGGTTTTGCAAGATGTTGGTTAAATCCAACGGCTTGTGCATGTGCTTTATCCTCTGGCATAACGTCGGCAGTTAAAGCAATAATCGGGAGTTCTTGTTCGGTTTTAAACTGGCGGATTAGGGCCGTTGCCCTATAGCCATCCATTACAGGCATTTGGCAATCCATAAGCACTAAGTCAAAATGCTGCTTTTTAACTATATCAACGGCCAGTTCGCCATTTTCTACTATATACGGCACAATCCCCAGCGAGCCAAGCATCGCTTTAATAACCATTTGATTCACTGGGTTGTCTTCTGCGACCAAAATGTCTAGCGAAGTAATATTAGTATTATCAAATGTAATAACATGTTCTTTTTTAGGCTCTGTTGTTTCTAATTGCATTGAAAATGTAAACGTAGAGCCTTTATCTATTTCACTTTCAAGTGCTATTTCTCCCCCCATTAATTGGCTTAGCTCTTTTGCTATTGTTAAGCCCAGCCCTGTACCACCAAATTGCCTAGAGGTAGAGCTATCAGCTTGGGTAAATGCATTAAATAATTTTTTATGTTGGCTTGGCTTTATACCTATTCCGGTATCCCTAATGGTTATAACAAGCTGTACTTTATTGGCGGCAGTAAACTCTGTTTCTATGTTTAAAGTAACGCTGCCTTGGCTTGTAAATTTAATCGCGTTACTACATAAATTAAGTAATATCTGCTCAATTCGCATCGGATCACCAATAAACCAGGTATCTAAAGGTAGCTTTGAGTTAACTTGCCATTTAATACCTTTGTTAACAGCACTTTGTTCAAACATATTGTTTATGCGTGTTATTAAGGCACCTAGGTCGAATGCAATAGATTCAATAACTAACTTTTGGGATTCTATTTTTGATATATCAAGAATGTCATTAATTAAGTTTAATAAACTTTTAGATGATGAGTTTATTTTATCTAAATAGCCAATGAGTGTACTTGCAGTGTCTGTTTCGCGAGCAAGTGAAGAAAAACCAATAACGGCATTGAGCGGTGTTCGTATTTCGTGGCTCATATTAGCTAAAAATTGGCTTTTAGCTTGATTAGCTAAATCGGACTGCTGTTTTGCTTGTGCGAGTGAGTGTGTACGCTCTGCAACTTGACGTGTAAGCGCTATTTGTTGCTGATTAAACAGTAGTAAAACCATTAAAATTAAAGAACATACGGCAACTTGAAGTATGAGTAATAATAAAGTTAGCTGACTGTTATGTTGTGTTAAAAAGCTTTCTTTAAGGGATAGTTTTACAATCCATTTTTGCCCTGCAAAGTCCACGTCAAACGACATTAAACGGCTGCCTTTGGCTTGCTGAACATCTTGAGAGTAATTACTATAAAACGGCGGTGTGTTTGTATCTTCATATATACCAATCGAAAACATATCAGACTGCTGTTTAGTAATAGCTTGTTCAATAATACTTCGTACTAAAAATACACCTGTGGCATAGCCTTTAATTGTTTCTTTATCGTTACTTTGAGAATACACAGGAGCAAATAATAAATAAGCTGGCTTAGGCTGTTTGGTCTGTACTAGTTGAATTATCTTAGTCCCTACGGGCATATATTTTATAGCAGGGTTAAGCAGGGAATTTTTTCGATCAGGGTTTGAAAATACATTAAAGCCAATAGCTTTTTGATTACCATTAAAAGGAGCTATGTATTTTACTATAACAAGGGGATCGCTAATTTCAAGAGGCTCACCTACTACATCAACATCTAAATGGTAAATGTTTGATATCTCTTGAGCAAAGACGTCTCGTTGATCTTGAGGTATTTTTGCATTCCACGATAAAGCGTGAATAAACGCATGCTGGGTTAGTAATTGGCTAGCATAAGAATAAAAATCTTGTTGGCTTAATGTTGAAGATGATTGAACCTGACTTGCTAGGCTCTGCACTGCAATAATACTGCGATTTGTATATCTA
This sequence comes from Pseudoalteromonas sp. TP27, assembly GCF_056470645.1. NCBI lineage: Bacteria > Pseudomonadati > Pseudomonadota > Gammaproteobacteria > Alteromonadales > Pseudoalteromonadaceae > Pseudoalteromonas > Pseudoalteromonas sp. TP27. Next base: position 8,579 of record NZ_JARDAK010000006.1, read on the forward strand.
TAAAGGCTATTTTCTATAACGTGTACTTCACGTTCGGCGATTTTAATTGTGCTTATACGGTTTTCTTGATCGTATAGCTGTGTTGTAACCGCAACCGACACAAATAAAATAGAACATACTGCAATTGTTGGAAACGCCGATATATTATGTTGGTTAGACTTTTGTGGTAATAAAGAAAGTAAAAACGGAGTTGCAATTATTACTCCTAATGTATCGCCAAGCCACCAGTAAATAACATTCTTCCAATGATTATCAATACTGTAAACTGAGTTAAATTGACTAAGAGCGAACACGCCAAAGTTAGCCGAAATTAAACTGACTAATATGGCTATGACGAGAATAAAGTAAATTATGTTTTTACGCTTTTTAAAGCGTAGTGGGTGGCCAAGCCAAAATTTTAGTAAAGCAGCGCCCACCATTGCCTGTATAACCACACCAAAGGCGATATACATTGCCTCGTTAAATGAGTTACCGACAAGGACTAGCTCATGAGCTGAACTATCAAAAATATTTAAATTAAATGCAATTGCAGCTACAAATAAAGGCGGGATAAAGCGCCACCACCAAATATAACAACCGACCAGAGCAATACCAGCAGGTAACCAAACTGGAATTATTTGTGAATTAAAAGCAAGTTTAGTGAGTGCTATACCCATTAAAAAATATGCTAAAGCAAACATGATGTAAAAAATAATGGAATGATTTTTAGAGTTAAAATTTTTCACATAAGGTCCAAGCAATTATTATTATCGTTTTGAAATATCATTATAGCTAACAGTAAGTTATTTTGGTTATTTTTATAATGGTAACTGTTTTTTGCTAAATGACTGCTTTAACACGACTGTTGATTCTATATTTGCAATACAACTTAAACTACCTAGTTGATGTTTTACAAATGTTTCGTAGCTCTCAAGATCATGTGCAATGATTTTTAATAAATAATCATAGCTTCCTGATATTACACAACACTCTAATACATGTGGTAATTTTTCTACATGTTGCTCAAATTGCTCTGCAGCACTTACCGAGTTTTGGCTTAATCGCACAAACGCATATACCAACACATTAAGGTTAAGTGTTTTAGGATTTATGGCGGCGTGGTAGCCGGTAATAATGTTTTCTTGCTCTAACTTTTTTATACGTCTTAGGCAGGGGGTATCTGACAGGTTAATGCTGCTGGCTAAATCTGAAACCGACATACGAGCTTGGCTTTGTAGTGCGATAAGTAATTGCTGATCTTTTTTATCTAACATAGTTGTCGGCTTTTATTAATTATTTTTATATTTGTAGTGATTATTGCTAAGTATTACAGTTTTTACTAATTTTTTTGGCGTTTTACCCTCATTGAACTCTGTTAGCATTTAACTATAAAAATAATAGAGCACAACAATGAACACACATACCGCTATTTTTGATCACTGGATTCGAACCGAGTTTGTCACTTTAAACAGTGAATTAGAGCAGCTTTATTGGCAGCAAACAGATAAAGCAAATGTAGAAGGAATAGGCGAGGCCTTAAAGCAACAATTAGAAAAAGAAGGCAACGTATTAATTAGCAATTTATTAGCCGAGGGAAACACAGATCAAGGCTTTGATAGCGCTTTTGACTTACTCGGTAACGTAGGATTGTTTATGGCAGCATGCCGTCGCCATGAAATTACCGAACCAAGCAGAGAAACCACCTCCCCACTAATAGAAGCCTCAGCGCTTGCTATGCATATAGGCGCATCTATTGGCGTAACCCCTCGTTTTGCTACCGCCCACTTAACTACTCATAACAAAGCACTTAACGGTACCTATAAGCGCTTTACTAATTTACCTGATGAAAAGCTATTTATAGATTACAACACCCAAGGTATTTTGGCCTATAAACGCGCAAGTGATGCTTTACTAAAAATATTGCCGTTAGGTATTTCACATCCTTTATGCGGTGAGTTACTAAAAGTAGCTAAACAGGCGCTTATAGATGTTATTGATTCAAATAATGCACTTTATACTGAGCTCGATACAGATCGCTTTTTTAACTGTGTTCGCCCTTACTATAAGCCGTATCGTGTAGGTAAAGAGGTTTACAGAGGCGCCAATGCTGGTGACTTTGCAGGTATTAACGTGATTGATATGTTACTAGGGCTTTGTAGTGCAAATGAGCCTAGTTACTCGCAAATGCTGGTGGATAAGTTTTTATATATGATGCCAGAGGATCAACAAATCCTGCGAGAAGCCATGCGTATGCAAAGCTTTATGGATGACTTTTTACAAGCAGAGCAATATAAAAATACAAATTGGTTTAAAAGCCACGCAAAGCTATTTATCCAAGTGTGCAAATTACATGGCGACACCGCAGTCGGTCATCATAATCAACTAGTCGAAAAGTTTATTGCACAGCCCTCAAAAAATATGCAACAGCAGCATATGAGCAAGGTAACAGCAAGTGGTCCGCCGCTTCATGTATTACTTGATTCGCTCGAAAAATTAAGAGATAGGCGAGCCAGTGCAAAACGCGACGATATAAAAACACGTTTTGATGATCTAAATACACTTAAAGAATGGGTTAAATAGCATGCTTCAAAATGATTTTTGTATGGCCGATGGCTGTTATTTATTAAACCACTCGGTAGGGCGTCCTCTTAAAAATACGCAGCAATATTTAGCCCAGCATTACTTCCTTCCATGGGAGAGATCAAATAAAGAGCCTTGGCAGCAATGGCTGCCCGCAGTTGAGCAGTTTACTACTGTACTTGGTAAGTTATTTAATGCGCCTAGTTCGCAGTTTTGTCCTCAAGCTAATTTATCAAGTGGCTTAACAAAGTTGCTTATGTCGCACCCTCGGTTACAACAAAAAAATTGTAAAGTGCTTATGGCGCAAAGTGATTTTCCGAGCATGGGCTTTGCAATGCAAAAAGCATTACCAAAGTGCGCGCAAATCATGTTTATACCTGAGCACGAAGATTTAAGTGATATTAGTGTTTGGCAGCGTTATATAACCGCCGATATCGATTTAGTTTTTATAAGCCACGTATATTCAAATACAGGAGTGCAGGCACCTGTATACGATATTGTAGCTATAAGTAAATTAACCAAGAGTTTATCGATAGTTGACGTTGCTCAGTCTGCGGGTGTTATACCGCTTGATTTAAGCGTACTCGATGCTGACTTTATGATTGGCTCGAGCGTTAAATGGTTATGTGGTGGTCCAGGCGCAGCATATTTGTGGGTTAACAAACACCAAATAGCATATTGTGAACCTAAAGATGTGGGTTGGTTTTCGCATCAAAACCCATTTGAGTTCGATATTAATCATTTTGAATATAACGCCAGTGCGCTCAAATTTTGGGGGGGCACTCCTTCTGTAGCGCCTTATATTATTGCCGCCAATAGCATTGCTTACTTTGCAGAGCTAACTGCTCACAAGGTAAGGGAGCATAATTTAGCTATGCTTACGCTTATTCATGAGCAACTAAGCGAATATGTTGTATCACCTATGAGTAGTGATAAATGCAGCGGGACTGTTATTTTGTTTTTTGCCGGGCTGCAAGAATATGTACTTACAGGGCTTGATAAAGCGAAAGTTAGTGTAGATGCTCGTAAATTTGGAATACGAGTATCGCCACATATTTATAATACCCGAGAAGACGTTGAGCAGTTTATATCGATAGTAAAACAAGCGCTTAAGGATTTTGGCTAAGCTGCTGCTTTCTTTGTTTTAATGACTCTATTTTTTGCTGCGTTTGATTAATTGATGCGTCGTAAGCTTGCTTTAACGAATTTGTTTTAGTTGCGATAGCATCAGCAATAGACGAAGCGCCTAAACGATTGGCTTTATCTTGAGTCATGTAATCTATCTGTTGTTTTTTAGCTGCATATTCTTTTTGGCTTTGTTCAATAGATAGCTCAAGGCGCTTTATTTCACGCTCTATTTGTTGAACTTCTAAGTAATCATCCACAGAGGAGTCGGTAATACCTTTACCGGGTGTAGAGCTTTTGTATGCTTCAATTACGTTTATATCTTTTAAAGTAATAATTTGTGCATCTTTAGCGCAAGGCGTTTGGCTAAAGGTAGGAACGCCCTTAATGACACATTTATACACAGTTGTACTTTGTGCCAAGGTAAAAAATGGTGTTGCCGCGCAAACTGATAGCAATATGAACCGGATCATAGCTAAACCTAAAGTGGCTAAAGTTGTGTTAATAATGCCCTAAGTTATTACTAGGCACAATTTGTTTAGTTGTTATAAAGTTTAGGCACAAAAAAACCACAATTAAGTGGTTTATTATATATGGGGTCTATTTAACGTTAAGAAAATTATGCTAGAACTAGGCAAAAATTTTTGTATCTAGTTGTTCTAAATAAAAAATTTTTAACGACGTTATAGTGAAATTTAATTCGTTAAATTGATCAAAGATTTATGCAGGTTGGTATAAGTATGGTCCAGAGGGGGATAGACTTGCTTACATCCATGTAATCAATCGCTGCGCGACGCTTGCAGCGGCCCAAAATGTTCCAGACATTTTGTCGAACCCTGTCGAGGGTTCTCACCCTCCCAATTTAGTATCGGTGTTAAAATTTAGGCACAAAAAAACCACAATTAAGTGGTTTAAATTAAGTATGGTGGAGAGGGAGGGATAGACTTGCTTACATCCATGTAATCAATCGCTGCGCGACGCTTGCAGCGGCCCAAAATGTTCCAGACATTTTGTCGAACCCTGTCGAGGGTTCTCACCCTCCCAATTTAGTATCGGTGTTAAATTTTAGGTACAAAAAAACCACAATTAAGTGGTTTAAATTAAGTATGGTGGAGAGGGAGGGATTCGAACCCTCGATAGAGCTACAAACTCTATACTCCCTTAGCAGGGGAGCTCCTTCGGCCACTCGGACACCTCTCCAACGCATAACCGTTTGTATTGATGGAAGTAAAAAAAGCCACCAATTAAAATATGGTGGAGAGATAGGGATTTGAACCCTAGATGGGCTATAAACCCATGCCGGTTTTCAAGACCGGTGCATTCGACCACTCTGCCATCTCTCCGTGACGCAGAATAATACTTAGGTGATACCGCTGTGTAAATAGCAAAATGACTGTTTGCCTAAAAAATGTACGTAAATGAGGTTTTTTTTGTAAATAAGGGGAAATTAAGGCAATTTTTAATAAAATAAATAGGTTGCAGCAAACAAAGGGGAGCTAAATAAGTGACTTCATTTAGTGGTTAGGTGTTTGCTGCACCGCAAAAATAATCATGGTCGAGTGATTATTTATATTGAGCTGCGCCGCTAAGTGCTAGTCTTTTACCAATTGTGTTAAGTTTAGCTAACATTCTTGCTTTACGGTTAGTTGGTTTAACGGCTACTTGAGCTGCTGCAGTTTGATTTAATGTGTTAATTGGTTTCATTATTTTGCTCCGGGTTGTATATGTTGAAATCGCGTGCATTTTGCACGTTGTTTGATTAAAAATACAACGATAAAAATTGAGTCTGAGGGATTAGATAAACTAATCCGATTTCATTTTGTTAACGTGCGATTCAGTAAGCTGTATTATTGTTTTTGCATATGTATTTACGTGTAAATAGGCTTTTCCTGCTTTAATACTGGGGTTCTTTGTTTTTATATTTAGTTGTATGCATTTTGCATGGTATTTTTTGAATAGTTATTCAGATTAAAAAAATTCAATTAAACGCCTATTGTTTTGTCCTTAAACAGATTCATGGATACAAAAGCTTGTCACTACTGATAATTATTAAACCAAGCATTAAAAAACAGAGTAAAAAATCACTAATGTGGCTTAAAAACACCTGTAAAAAACGTAGTTTCTCTTATTGTATATTTACTACAACAGGAAACTTTGAGAATGACTGTGCTCAAATAAGCTTATTACTGAGTAAATTTACCAAAGCAATCGTACTAGGTGGAGACGGCACATTAAACTTAGCGGTTAATGCATTAATAGGGAGCAATTGTTCGTTAGCGTTGTTGCCCTGCGGCACAGGTAACGATTTCTCTAGGGGATTTGGCTGCAAAGAATATGATTGGCGAAAAGCATTATTTAATACACCGACAGCAATTGATGTAGGAAAAATTAATAGCCGCTATTTTATTAATATTGCAGGAGTAGGGCTTGATGCCCATGTAGTTAAAGTAATTGAGGCTAAAGCTAGTTTTTCATCTTTTGATTACAGTTGGATGAGCGTAAAAGAGCTATTTTACTATCAAGCTCAGCAGTTACACGGCACGTTTAATAATGATGCTAGGCAGTATCAAAATTTAATTACCGTATTTGCTAATCATAAATTTTTTGGTGGTGGTTTAGAAATAGCGCCAAATGCTGATTTAACAGATGGAAAGCTTGAGTGTTATCAAATGCGATCGGGTGGGCTTTTTTATAATGTAATAAGTTTTATTAAATTATTTTTTAAGCGCCATCAGCATATAAAAAATCTTACCTATAGCCGTTTAAGTAAAGCTTTCATAAATACTGAAGGGTTATTGATTGAAGCAGATGGTGAGTTGGTAGGCAAAACACCTGCGGTTATTAGTGTGCATGGACACGCTTTATTGTTTCATATGCCAATAAAAAAGCGCCTACAGTAAAGTAGGCGCTTTGTGTTAGTTGCGTTAATAACGCGTCTAACTGGGGATGGAGCCACTTTTAGCTATTGCTCTATTTGCTAAAAAGGCATTAATTCGTTTTGTTGGGGTAAGCACAATGGCATTACCTAATAGCACTAGGCTAAATCCTGCAAAGGTATTTGCGTGCCATTCAAACCCTTCAAAAAAGCTACTTAGCGTTACTGCCACTAATGGAAATAAAACAATAACGTAGCTGGCTTTTTCGGGGCCAATATTTTTTAGTAGTGCAAAGTAGCAACCAAAAGCGATTACGGTGCCAAATATTGATAAGTAAAGTAATGACAACCAGTAACTCGGTGGTGCGTTTACACTAAATTGCACGTCATTCATTAATACATATAGCGCTAAGCCCACGGCGCTATATAACATGCCCCATGCATTGCCTTGTAATACACCAATTTGTTTACGAGAATTTCGAACGCTTACCATATTTCCTAATGAAGCCACAAAGGTACCGCCAAGAGCAAGTAGTAACCCGACCAACGCACCATTACTTAAGTCGAACTGCTGTAACTGTGGCCAAAATAGGCATGTTATACCTAATACAGAGAGAACAGCACCTGTATAAACTCGCTTTGAGATTGGCTTACCAAAAAATAATCGGGTGTTAACTATGTTCATAACCAGCAGCATCGAAAAGGCAATGGAGCTCATGGCTGAGGTTAGGTAATTTTGTGCCCAGTAAAGCATTAAGTAATTTAAACCAAAGTTAAACAGAGCTAATAAAGCAAAAAAGCCATGATCGACTAATGAGAAACGCATGTCGGGTTTTTTGTACGCTACATACAACCACATTAAAAGCGCTGCAATAGCAAAGCGATAAAATAACGATAACTCGACTGCAATATCGCCTAATTGAAATTCTATGGCTAACCAAGTAGAACCCCAAATTAAAACGGTTGTAATGTATAACGCTGCACTTTTCATGGTTAGTCCTCAAAGCCCGATTGAATGGCTATTTTAAGACCTATCTGTATACTTACCATATACAGAAAAGTAAAAATGTAACCTATACAGATTTGGTGTGTGATGATAAGACAAAAAAATAGCCAAGGGCACGATTTTTTATATCAACAAGTTATTCAGTTAATTAGAGATATGAGCGCTCAACAAGTTTTACTCCCCGGCGAAAAACTTCCATCACTGCGTAAAATGGCAGATAACTTAAATATAAGTATTCCCACTGTAAAACAAGCGTATCAAGCACTTGAGGATCAAGGACTAGTAGAGGCACGCGAAAAATCAGGCTACTTTTTAAAAGCGGTTAACGCCGCGCATAACTTACCTAAGCGAGTTAAGTTAAGTCGAGAGCCTGTTGTGGTAAATAAACAAGCCTTAATAGAGCAGGTATACAGCGCGATTCATCAAGCTAACGTAGTCCCTTTTGGTATCGCTAACCCTATAGCCGCTGCACCTACCGATAAAGCACTTGCCAGAAATATGCGCCGCGTAATGACAATTGCCGGCAGTAAAGCCATTAACTATGGGCCAACAGATGGATTTGTACCGCTGAAAAAGCAACTAGTGCATCGCTATCTAGATTTTGGCATTGGTATTGATATGGACGAGCTTGTGATCACCAATGGTGCACAGGAAGCCATGGCTATTGCGCTTAAATGTGTAACAAAGCCAGGCGATATAGTGGCCATAGAAACGCCCTGTTATCACGGTATTATAGAGCTAATAGAGAGCTTAGGCCTTAAAGCGCTCGAAATACCACTGTGCCCAGATAACGGCATTTGGCTAAACGATTTAGAACGTGCTTTAAACGAGCATGATATAAAAGCCTGTTTATTCTCAACCGCTATTAGTAACCCCGTGGGCAGTTTTATGCCAGATACAAACAGACAGCAGCTGGTGGAGCTACTTGAAAGCCATGACGTAGTGCTTATTGAAGATGACGTATACGGCGATTTATATTTTACAGCAAAACGAGGCACTCCTGCTTTAGCGTATTCTAAAAAAGGGTTAGTGATCAGTTGCTCATCTTTTTCTAAAACGGCAGCGCCGAGCTATCGTATAGGTTGGTTAGTTGCCGGTAAATTTGCAACACAAGCAAGGCGATATAAAAGAGCACTAAGTTGCTCTGCGTCGTTAATAAATCAATGGGCGTTATCAGAATTTATTGCCTGCGGCGAGTACGACCGAAACTTAAAAGTACTCAGGCAGCGCCTACGTGATAACAAAGAGCGTATGCGATGGTGCTTACAACAAGCTATGCCAAAAAACACACGTATAAGCGACCCTAAGGGAGGCTGCGTAATGTGGCTTGATTTAGGAGGCGAATACGATAGCCAAAAGTTATTTTTACTTGCGCTTGAAGTGGGTATTAGCATAACCCCGGGGCTTATTTTTTCAGCCTCTAATAAATATAAAAGCTGTGTAAGGTTAAGTTATGGTGTGCAGTGGAGCGAGCAGATAGAGCAAGCAATTATTACTCTGGGTAAGCTCACTTTATTAGCTAAAAAGTAAGTTTTTGTAGCACAAAAAAGCAGCATTTAAGTAAACTTAAGTGCTGCCAAAGGGATGTTAAATAACGTTTGCTGTATTAATTGAGTTTAAAGCTAAATAACTGGTAACCTTTAAGTTCTGGCACTTGCATTACTAATTGCTCTTCTTGTTTTGCAATATCAGCAAAGTTTCCACATAAAGAGTTAGCACGTTCTTCAAGTGCGCTTGCATGAAGCTCCACTTTTTCTTCTATTTGAGCACCCATATTTTCCATGCGTTGCTCAAAGGCATCCATATCGCCACCTGAACCAAGTAATTCAGAGCCTAAAGCTACTAAAATACTGCCCATAGATTGCATTACGGCAGACTCAACAGCTGTTTCTATTTGCTCTTCAAATTGTTGCTCAAAGTTTTCACCAAATTGGTTAAAGCTTTGTTGACCCATTACAAATGTACCTTGTTGGTAAAATGTGTTTTCTACCTCAATTTTAATGTCGTCCATAAGCTCAGACATATTATCGAGGCCGTCAATATTAAATGCATTACCTACTTCTTCTAATGCCACACCGGCAATTTTAACACCTTCTAGCGCTATATTAGCTACTTCAGGTAATTGTGTGCGTAAACTATCAGAGTATTTAGTGAGCGCTTCGCGCTGCGAATTATTCAGCGCTACAAATTCGCCATTTACGGTTAAGTCACCACGGGTATTAAATTGCATGGTTTTATTGTTAGCGGTAAAAATTTCTAATTCGTTTGGCTTAATGCGTACGTCATTTTTAAATTCGACGTTACATTCATCATTACTAAATGAAATTGCAGAATCGTTGTCGTTGTGAGCCATTGCAGCAGGTGTACAAATTAATGCGCTAACTAATAGTATTTTTTTCATGTTTATTCTCTACTTTTTGTTGATGACACTTAACTAATAACAAGTTTGGTGCCAGTTTTTATTTTACATAATAAACAATGAGTTAAAATTTATAGAACACGTTCCATTTATTCTTTCAGTTAATAAATAGCTATTTTTTAGTCAAATTGGCTAATAAATAAAAAGCAATAAATTTTATTTATCGATACGATAAAAAACTCTCACTTTCCTCAATTCAAATTTAGCGCTATTTATTCACATTACTGACATGAAGACTATTTACAGTAGTCACGTGGCTTTATTTTGATGTTAATTTGCAGAGCACTTTAGCGTTGAACATTTTTTAATTTTACCGACTATTGCGATAATAAAATCCTTGGTTGGTCTCAAACACTTTATGGAGTGGGTTGTGGGTAAGACATTTAGTTACGATGCGCTAGATGACGATTTTGTTGAAGACGAGTACGAAATGCTCGGACGTAATCAACACGATAAGAACAAGCAAAAGGTTAAGAAGAAGTTGGAAGACTACCTTGAGCAAAAACGCTTGCGTAAAAATCTAGGCGAAGACGATTTAAGCGATTACACCGATTAAATTTCGCTAGTATAAATAGATACCAATTAATATTGAGAGTTTAAATGTACAGCTATACGTATGTTTTAGTTTTAATAGTATTGGCAATAAAGAGGCCTTGCGCCTCTTTATTACTTTTTAAAGCGTATTTTTAGCCTGCGTTAATGCTTTTTGAATTGTAAGCTCTAGCTTTTCGGGTTTAGTGAAAGGTGCATAGCGCTTAATTGGCGTACCATCTGCGGCAATTAAAAATTTAGTAAAATTCCATTTTATTTTACGTGTTAAAAAACCAGGTAAGGCTGATTTTAAGTGACGAAATACCGGATGTGCATGCTGACCGTTTACATCTACTTTAGCTGCCATTAAAAAACTAACTCCGTAGTTAATTAAACATTCTTGCTCAATTTGTTCTGCACTCCCAGGTTCCTGTTGACCAAATTGGTTACACGGGAATCCCAAAATAACTAAACCTTGGCTGGCATACTTATCGTGCAAAGCTTGCAGAGACTCGTATTGATAGGTAAATCCACATTTGCTTGCGGTATTAACAATAAGCACAACCTTCCCTTCAAAATCATTAAAGTTGATGGGTTGACCCTGTAAGCTTGTTGCGCTTAATTGATGAAATTTGTGCATATTGACGTCTTTTTATTGTTGTTAGCCGCATTTTAACCTGAGTGAACTCTTTCATAAAGTATAAAGAACGCACTAATTTAATATTAAAAATAGTCCCATGCCGGCAAGCGTTGTGTAATAAATATTATGTGTTTTGTAGGCAACAATAATGGCAACTATCGCTGCGCTTAAATAAGGGTTTTGCCAGTTTAAATTAATGCCATCTTCATTTAAAAACACAATAGGCACCCAAATAGCGGTAAGCACTGCGGGGGCGCTAAAGCTTAAAAACTGCTGCATTTTAGGTCCCACTTTAAACGGTAAAGCACGATGCAAAAATAAATAACGTGTAAAAAATGTAATACACGCCATAAGTAAAATAGTCGTCATCATGGCGTCACTCCCTTTTTAGCGGTTAGCCTGGCTGTAGTGTAACCTGCGCTCATTGCCAGTAGTGCAGAGCAAACAAGCCATAACTCAAATCCTGTGCTTTTTAAAAGCGTTGCGCTAATACCTGCCACAATTACCGTAACGAGTGAGGCCAAATTTTTAATCCCCGGAATAACCAAAGCTATAAACGTCGCAGCAATCGCAAAGTCGAGCCCTAAATTAGTTAAATCAGGCAGCATTGTGCCCGCTACAATGCCAATTAATGTCCAAATATTCCATGCAATATAAAAGCTAAACCCTGCGCTTAATGCGTATATTAAACGTGTTTTTGTTCTGTATGCTTTTCGGTGATGAGAAAATGCAAATAGCTCATCGGTTAAAACAAAGCTCACCGGTAAGCGCCAACGCATAGGTTGATCAATCACCTTATGACGCACGGCTAATCCGTATAAAAAATGCCGAGAGCTAATAATAAATGTTGTGAATAGAATGGTTAGCAAGGGGGTATTGCCCGCCATAAGTTCAATCGCCACAAGCTGTGCAGAGCCTGCAAAAACTAATAACGACATTGCTTGGGTTTCAAAGGCGCTAAAGCCATTTTGTATGGCTAAAGAGCCACATAAAATACCCCAAGGAACAACGGCTAAACACAGTGGTAGCATATCTAAAAAGCCTTTTAAAATAGCTTTTTTAACTGGTTGCATGATTTTTACTCTGTTGGTGAGTAGAATAGCGCATAAGGATACCTTAATATTATGATGTTAAAGTAGTTAACGAATTAGATAATACTGTTTTTTTAAGGATAGGCGCAATGACGACGTTAAAAGTGTGGGATGGGTTTATTAGATGCTTTCATTGGTTTTTGGTTGTAAGTATTGCGGTGCTTTATTTTAGTATTGAAGAAGGCATGATTGAGCTTCATTTTGTTGCTGGATTTTTTACTTTGGCACTTATCGTAACACGTTTAATATGGGGCGTTATTGGTAGTAAAACCGCAAGGTTAAGTGCGTTACTACATTCTCCTCGAGCTATTTTTAAGGCATTAAAATCACCAAGCGACTCGCTAGGCCATTCAGCGCCCGGTAGTTGTATGGTGATAGTGTTTTTTATATTAATTATAACGCAACTCGTTAGCGGCCTAATGAGTAGCGATGGCATTTTAACTGATGGCCCGCTGGCTCAATATGTGTCGAGCGATGTGATTGATTTTTCAAACTGGTTACATGAGCTGAATTTTGACATTTTACTTTATGCTATTGGCTTACATGTATTAGCTATTATTGTTTATAGAATAAAAGGTAAGCCGTTAGTTAAAGCGATGATCACAGGCTCAAAAGAATTAAAAGGGAGTGATTCTGAGGCTAAAGTAACAAAAGCGTCTTGGCCTGCGTGGCTAATATTTATATCTTTACTGGTGTTGCTGATATTTACGTGGGCGAAAGAGCCTTTAACTTATTTGTTTAGTTAAAACATAAAACCAATCTTAAAGGGTTGGTTTTTATTCTTGGTTACATTCTTTTGTTTGATTATTGTGCGAGGCCGAATTATAATCGCTGCATTACTGGCAAACCAACTGCATAAAGACTAAAGAGTTATGTATCGCTTGCCGTCAGTGTATTTTTTGTGTATCCATAGTATATGGATAAGATTTTGTAACTCTTAAGGTGTTGCTGTGTTTATGCATACGTCGTTGGCCTGTGGAAAGTGGTCAACAATAGGTTGCTTAAATCATCATACCCAATTATTTATTGGTGATGTGGTGAGTGTAACCTTTTACGACATGCAAGGAGTGCTAGTTAGTTTATCATTTGATTACAAAATCACCGCGCTTGAACAAGGTGAACCTCACGCATGGCCACGATTAGTTGCCGAGCACATTAATGTGCATGTACCTCTTGTTAGCGCAGGTAAAATGACCGAACAAGGTTTAATTATAGCCTATCGAAATAATGAAATTTTTGCTTTGCAAAGCAGTGGTATATGTAAAGCGCATGTCGACTTTCATTGTATTGCAAAATGCGATGAGCGTGTTATTAATAACGCCGATGCATATGACTATGTGTACCCTGAAAATTGTGAAAACTATAACGCGGGTACAAAAGTACTGCAGCCAAAAACAGGGCACGTTTATCAATGCAGGCCTTGGCCTTTTAATGAGTTTTGCCGCGCGAGCGACGATAATAAATCGATGTTTGAACCCGGTGTAGGGCAAAGCTGGGCTATGGCTTGGCAGCAAGTATAAAGCTTAAGTGAATTATCTTCCCAAAGGTATAGCGGTTTTAATAATGAAGCGTTTACCGTTTTAGCCCATCCAACTATTGGATGGGCTTTTTTATTTTTATGATAAACTGCAAATCACGTTATTTTTTTAATTGGTTTTGTTGTGTCTCGTCCTGACTATTCTTTAAGTTTATTGCCTAATTTCCCTATTGCTAAACAGCAAGCTCATACATTAAGTACTCATAATAAAATACGTACTGATAATTACTATTGGATGCGTGACGACGATCGCCAAGATGAGCAAGTACTCGCACATTTACATGCTGAAAATGCGTATTGCGATGAACAGTTAGCTGCAATGAAACCACTCCAAAATACACTTTTTGAAGAGCTAAAAGCACGCATTGTAAAAGATGATAACTCGGTCCCTGTTAAAGACGGAAAATACTGGTACCACTCAGAAGTACGTGGTGATGATGAATACTCGCGCCACTATAGAAGCACGAGCATAAAAGCTGATAATAAAGAGCTTTTACTCGATGTGAATGTATTAGCTGAGGGATTTGAGTTTTATGAGCTAGGAGAAGTTGCACTAAGCCCATGCGAGCAGCTTATGGCTTACTCAGAAGATACTGAAGGCCGTCGTATTTATAATGTTCGCTTTAAAAGCTTAGCGACCGGTGAAATGCTACCCGACGTACTTGAAAATACAGAAGGACAAGTTGTTTGGGCGAACGACAATAAAACAGTTTTTTATGTAAAAAAAGATTTAAAAACGCTACTAGGATACCAAGTATTTAGGCATGAGCTTGGCAGCGAGCAAAGTCAAGATGTAATGGTTTACGAAGAGCAAGACAGCAGCTTTTTTATGGGGCTTGGTAAAAGTCGCGACGAAGGCTTAATTATTATTGATTTAGCATCGACAGAGACCAACGATACATGGGTGCTTGATGCTAATAAGCCCACTGACGAATTTAAAGTATTAATGCCGCGTGAAGATGGCCACGAGTTTGACGTAGATAAGCTAGGCGACACTTTTTATATTGTGACCAACTGGCAAGCTAAAAACTTTAGACTAATGACGGCAACAAGCGAAACCATTGCTGATAAAACACAATGGTTTGAGCATACAGCCCACAGAGAAAATGTTCTGCTTGAAGGTATTGAGTTATTTAATGACTTTTTAGTATTGAGTGAACGCGAGCAAGGGCAAGCTCGATTTGTAGTTGTTAATAAACAAGGGATTCGTATGGCACTTGAGTTTGCCGATCCTTGTTATTATGCAGCAATAGCGATGAACCCCGAGCCAGACACACGCACTGCGCGTATTTATTATTCCAGCTTAACAACACCAGGGTCTTTATATGATGTTGATTTAGCAACAGGCGAAAAAACACTACTTAAACAGCAAAAAGTCCTCGGTAGTTTTAATGCCGATGACTATCAGTCAGAGCGATTAATGATCACTGCTCGCGACGGAGTTAAAGTACCTGTATCAGTTGTTTATCGAAAAGACAGCTTTAAAAAAGATGGCACAAATCCGTTATTTCAATACGGCTATGGCGCCTATGGTTATACCATCGATCCTAGTTTTTCTAGCTCATCACTGAGCTTGCTCGATCGTGGCTTTGTTTATGTAATAGCGCATGTTCGAGGCTCTGAAATGCTAGGGCGTCAGTGGTATGAGCAAGGTAAAAAAGAGCATAAACAAAATAGCTTTAGTGACTTTATTGATGTGACAAAAGCGCTTGTTGAGCAACGTTATTGTGATGATAATAAGGTATTTGCCTCAGGCGGCAGTGCCGGTGGCTTATTAATGGGCGCGGTTGTAAACCAAGCACCAGAGTTATATTGCGGTGTTGGCTGCCATGTACCATTTTTAGACGTATTAACCACTATGCTTGATGAGAGTATTCCGCTCACAACAAATGAATACGATGAATGGGGTAACCCAAATGATCCACAGTTTTATAATGTGATAGAAGCTTACTCGCCTTATGACAATATTAGCGCACAAAACTACCCGAACATACTCGTTACTACCGGTCTTCATGACTCGCAGGTACAGTATTGGGAGCCTATGAAATGGGTTGCAAAAATGCGTGAACTTAAAACAGACAGTAATATTTTAGTATTTAAAACCGATATGGATGCGGGGCATGGCGGTGCATCAGGTCGCTTTAAAAGCTTAGAAGAAAAAGCCCTCGAAATGGCCTTTTTTATTGCACTGTTAAATTAACTGCAAAATTGTAAAGTTGTATTACTCTATATATAGAAGTTGATATATATAGGGTAATTTATGTTTGGAGCACATGGCGAATTTCAAATTTTTTCACAGCCACCTACTATGTATTTAAAGCTAAATGGAAGCTTTAACAACGAAGGTATTGCGTTGTTAACGAGTGGTGTTATGCAGGAGCTGGGTAGCCACCCTAAAAATACCATTAAGTTTGTGGTTGTTAATTTAAAAGAGTTTGAGCTGTTAACTTTGGATGGCCTTGATTCATTAGAAGCCTATTTTGCCGGTGTAAAAGAACGAGGCTATCAACGAGTTGACTATATAAACATTAATATCATAGCTAAAAATATGTTTGAAAAAGTATGGAAAAATAGCGATGTAGAAGTTAATTTTTATAAAGATACCGAAAGCTATTTATTAGTGCACTCAAATGACAGTTATATAAAACAGAACTGGTAATTAATATGAGTATTATAAACCGCTACTGAAGAGGGCTTATAATACTCTCTAAACACCTTTTATAGCGCCTTGAAAGGTTTAAGCACATATCGTTTTTAAGCCTTACTTTATAATCGCCACTGTCAGTAGGCATTAGTTCGCAGATAGCTTGTTTTCTTACCAGCGTTGAGCGATGAATACGAATAAACCCTTCTGGCTCTAGCTGCTGTTCAATATTTTTCATGGTTTCGCGGTGTAATACCGGTGTACTACCTTGTGTAAAATGTAGCTCTACATAATTGCCCGCACCATTAATCCAAATAATATCATTGATATCAATTAATCTTACCTTACCTACATCCTTAACTACGATATGTGATGATGGTTTTTCGGTTTGTGTGCTTTGTTGATATTTACGCTCGGCCGCGCTTGCAATCGGGCAAAGATGAATAAGTTTATCAAAGCATTTATCAATACGTGGTGCAGTTGAATCTACTATTAAAAAATCAACAGCGCCCACTTCAAAAGCAAAACTCGCAAAATGACCCGACTGGGCAATAATGACTAACTTAAGCTTTTTAGCGAGCTCCGTTAAATGCACTATTTGCATAGGATCAGCTAGATTAGTTAGTTCGTAAAAAAGTACGTTGTATTGATCTGTATCTATCTGATCTAATCTGTTTGCCTGAATAAAAGATTGAGATTCAAAGTGTCGGTGCTCTTGCACGCGCTTTGTTAAAAATGTTGCAAACTTAGTGTTACTAACAAAAGTTAATGCATGAAAAGAAGCGACCATTATTTTATATCTCTTGCTGTATATAATAATAAAGACCGTGCTTAGCGGAAAAACTGTTATGAAAAATACAATATATTTATAAAATCATTGTGACGTACTAATTCATCCCATCAAACTAGCTATTCATACCAAAGACTACGCCTTATAAATAATGCCCGTAGAGTGTTTAAAAAAATCCCCTTACTGTAATCCGCGAAGTAACTATTTAGTTACAAAAATAACAATTCAGGGGAATTATATGACATTAACTAACAAAGGTAGCGCGCGATTATTTAAAAAATCGTCGTTAACAGTTGCGCTAAGTAGCGCAATACTTGCAAGCTTTTCATTTCAAGGTGTTGCTGCAGAAGATGACGAAATAACTAAAATAGAACGTGTACAGGTTACGGGTTCTCGTATTCGCTCAGCTGAGGCGATGTCATCAGCGCCTATTCAAGTTGTAGATAGCACAGCAATCGATGCATCTGGTTCATTAAATATTCAAGATTTACTGCTAGATAATCCCGCATTTGGTTCACCGGCAATCAGTCGTACTAACTCAAACTTTAGTACAGCTAGTGCAGGTGTTGCGACTGTGGATTTACGTAATTTAGGTTCTAACCGTACATTGGTATTAGTTAACGGTCGTCGTTATGTATCGGGTGTACCTGGTAGCTCTGCTGTCGATTTAAATACTATTCCGAGTCAATTTATTGAACGTGTTGAAATTATGACAGGTGGCGCTTCATCTGTTTATGGCTCTGACGCTGTTGCTGGTGTAGTTAACTTTGTACTAAAAGATGACTTTGAAGGCGTTGAGTTTGATGGTCAGTACGGTGAATCAAGTGAAGGTGATGATGAGTCACGCCAATTTAACTTTACCTCAGGCTTATCAAGCTCAGATGGTAAAGGGCACGCAATGTTTCACCTTGGTTACTCTGATCAAGGCGCTGTTTTCTCACGTGATCGTGACCGCTCAGCGGTAGACCAATTTTCAGGTATTTTCTTTGAAGATGATCCAGTAGCAAACCCAAATTCTGTATTTGATGCAGTAAGCCCGTTTTTATCTTCATTTCCACCACAAGGTCGTTTTAGCGCTGGGGATGAAACATTTACGTTTAATGATGCAAACAACCTACAAAACTCATTTAGTGCTAATGGCGGCGACGGCGTAGCTGCAGATGGCTTTAACCGAAGCGGTGTGCGTACAATAGCAATACCTACAGAGCGGTACTTATTTGCCTCAAATGGTAGCTATGAGTTAAGCGACAAGCACAGCTTTTTTTATGAAGGTACTTACGCTGCAACAACAACCGTTTCTGAATTAGAGCCATTTCCTTTTGCCTCTGACGACATTTATGCCAATGGCCGTGTTCCAATAGAATTTAATGTAAACGGTGAGCTTTTACGTAACGCGTTTGTTCCAGACGATATATATAACGCAGCAACCGATACCGACGGTGATGGCGCACGAGATATCTTTTTTGCAAAACGCTTGAGTGACATTGGTAACCGTGGCGCACGAGCAGAGCGTGATACATTCCGTTTAGCACTTGGTTTTCAAGGTGAAATAGCCGATGGTTGGTTTTACGATACTTACTATGTATACGGTAAAACAAAAGAGCAACAAGTTTCAGGCGGTTTAGTTAATGTGCAAAGTTTCCGCCAAGGCTTAGAAGCTGTTATTGATACTCAAGATTTAGATGATGATGGTATTACTGATGAAGCTATTTGTATCGATGCGACAGCACGTGGCTTTAACTGTGCGCCGGTAGACATTTACGGTTTTAATTCGTTATCGCAAGGTGCTATTGATTTTGTAAGTGCACCTAGCTCACTTGCAACGTCGGTTGAGCAAGAAATCATTGGTGGTAATATTTCAGGTGATTTATTTGATTTACCAGCAGGTACGGTAGGTATTGCAGCTGGTTTTGAATACCGTGAAGAGTTCTCACGCAGTGAATTTGATGCTCTACAGCAAGCTGGCCTTAATGCGGGTAATGCAATTCCAGCAACAGAAGGCTCGTTTGATGTAACTGAATATTATGTTGAAGCATACATCCCCGTGCTTGATTCTGTAACAATGAATGCAGCAGTTCGTTTATCTGACTACTCAACAGTAGGAAATACTGAAAGTTGGAACGTGGGTGTTGATTGGGAAGTAATGGATAGCTTACGTTTACGTGCCACTCGTGCACGTTCAACACGTGCTCCAAATATCGATGAACTATTTTCTCCACCTTCACAAACGTTCCCAAGTGGTTTAAACGATCCATGTTTAGGTGTAACTAATAGTGGTGGGGGTGCTTTAGGTGACGCTTGTCGTGCGGATGGTGGTGTTATAGCTAATATTGCATCAAATGGTGAGTTCGCACTTAACCAATCTGATTTACAAGGTATTAGTGGTTTTAACCGTGGCAACCAAGATTTAAAAGAAGAAGTTGGTGACTCGGTGACTGTCGGTGTTGTATTTACACCAGAAAACCTAATATCAGGCCTAGACATTACGCTTGATTACTTTGATATCGAAATTACAGATGCAATCGTATCAACACCTCGTCAGTTTATTCTTGACCAATGTTATGGCGGCGGCGATACAAGCTTTTGTGACTTTGTAACTCGTCGTAGTGCGCCATCAGGTAATAATAGTGCTGGTTCACTAGAATTTATCGACAGTGGTGTATCTAACAGTGGTGGCCTAGGTACAGAAGGTGTTGATTTAACACTAACGTACTCTACTGATATTGGTCCAGGTGCGTTTAGAACTCGCCTTGCTTATACTTACCTAATCGATGGTTATAGCATTCCACTTCCAGGCGCTGATAAAGATGAGTTTGCTGGAGAAATTGGTGCATCAGAGCATAAAGCAAACTGGAACTTTGGTTATAAACTTAACGATTTTGATTTTAACTGGAGCTTAACTTACATTGGCGCTGCAGACTTTGATGACCAATTCTTAAGTGGTTTTGGTATTGCGCCAGGTGGAGTAGGGATTGGTTCAGTAACGTATCATGATGTTCAAGCAAGTTACCATATCAGCGATTCAACAGAGCTTTACGCTGGTGCGAGTAACTTATTTGATAAAGAGCCACCACGCATTTTATCGGGTGTGAGCGGTTCAAGTACTGGTACTGAAACTGATGCAGGTACGTACGACCCAATTGGTCAATCATTCTACATAGGTTTTAGAAGTAAGTTCTAACCAATAGTAGCGATATTAATATCGTTACTTAATTACTTACTCAATCAGTTACGTTCACAAAGCCTCAGTATTACTGAGGCTTTTTTATTGGGAAAAATAATGGAGTAGTAATATTTATACATTGGTTATCCCAATATATAAGCATTGTACCCACTTAAACCAAAAACAACGCCACTGGTAACAGGGGCGTTGTTTAGTATTGGGAGGAGGCTAATATAGTAACCGAATCGCTTGATTATTTAACGATTTATCCCTATTTGTGGCCCTCTTCATTGAGGGCTTTTTTTTGCTTAATTTTAGTCTAAGTAAGCTTTTAACATCCAAACAAGTTTTTCTTGCTCTGAGATGTAATCGCTCATTAGTGAGGCTGTACCTTCATCGTCTGCATCACCCGCTTGGCTTAATATCTCACGCTGCATGTGAATTAATGTACTGTAACCAGCAAGTAGGTTCTCTACGGCTGTAACACCATCACTAATACCTTTAGCTTCTTTAATTTTACTTACTTCAAGGTAATCAGAAAATGCATGTAGTGGTGCGCCATCTAACGTTAAAATACGTTCTGCAACTTCATCTACTTTTAGAAGTAGTAAGTTATAAATTTCTTCAAACTTAACATGTAGTTCAAAAAAGTTACGGCCTTTAATATTCCAGTGAAAACCACGCGCGTTCATGTATTGAATCTGGTAGCTACTCAATAATGTATTGAGTGACTTTATGATGTCTTCGCTTTTTGCACTGTTTAGACCAATTGCGTTTACATGTGACATAACTTGCTCCTGAATAACCGTTTGTTTGTGAACTTGTAATAAGTATCGCGGATTTTTATTGTTTAGTGAAATCGTTTAAATATATCTAGTTAATAGTTTTAATCTATTAACTGTTTTTGATACCAATACACACCTTTAACTATTAATAGAAATGGGTCTGATTAATAAAAATACCACCCCTTAAAAGTAAATAAACCCTAAATAAGTATAAATTATGATCTAAAACAAACTTTATACAAGGCGATAATCTAGCTGTTTTTTTATTGATGTAGGTCAAAAAACATCCACCCTAACGGCGCATAATAAAGTTGTCGAAATAATTAGGAGAGATAACATGCATGCAAAAACAGCAAAACAAAATAAAGCAGAGTTAATAGTGGTCGGTATTGCAGTCATCGCATTTGTATTAGGATTAGTAGCTCACTTAGCGGGTGCGAGCTTTGCGAACTCAGATTTTTTTGGCTACATTGCAGCACCCATTCCGCTTATATTGGGAGTAGTATTTTTAATTAGCTATAAAATAGCAGCCAATGCAGAGGACTAATCGCCCTCACTTAGGCATTTTAAAATGTAGTCGAGTACTTGGCGCGAGTAAATCATACTGGTATGGCTTAAATGAAACACTTTGTGTTCTGCCATACCTTTTAGTTTGGTTTCATCTAGTAATACGGTGCCATCTGACTGGCTACCCTTAACTATTAAAGGCATAAGCCCGATAGGTAAATCGCCCGCAATACTGTAAAGCTTAGCTTTAAAAGGCCAGTTACCATTTTTAGTAAGCAAAAACTCAACACTATTTTTTAAAAATGATTCAAACCCTTTTTGCTTCATTTTTTGCGCTATGTGGCTGCCTTTATGTGGAGTGCCTAAGGTAATAACTTTAGTTACATGCTGGCTAGCAGGGGAGTTCGCTTCTAAATAAGCGCGAGCAATTAGCCCGCCCATAGAGTGGCATACAAGCGCTGCAGGTTCGTTAGAAATACATTCATCAATTTGTGCAAATATAGTGTCGCGATGAGGGTCGAGCGTATTATAGGTAATGTTTAATACCGTCATCCCCGATTCTTCAAGTCGTGAACAAAGTGGGCGCATAACAAAGCCAGACATATACAAGCCATGTAAAACAATAACGTGTTTAACTTTCATATGCTCCCTAATACCAATTTTATTAAAAACATGATCATTCTAGCGTATTAAATAACCCGCTACCTGCGTTAAAAATTATTTATATAGAACAACTATATGTCATAATTTTCGCCTTGCTATCGACTTATTTCCTTGTCGCTATAATAGATAGCTAATTTAATGCAATTGGTATACCTATCTTAGTTACATTAATTGCTGTGGTTTTATTTCGATATTTGTTGTATCGGTATTTACCCATACTTCACCATCTTGAATGGTAATGGCAAGCTTAATCCCACGATCGACCAAAGCAGCAAGTGCTTGTGTGGCTGCGTAATCAAGGCTAAAAATACTTAGATTTTTAAATTCATACAATTTAGGCTGATGCTTTTGCCACCAAATTGCTTGATTGTTTTCACCATAAGTATAAAGCACTACTTTTTTAGATTTATTACAGGCTTTTTTAAGACGCTTTTCGTCAGGTAAACCCAGTTCAACCCACAGCTCTATTTCTTCGCTATAGCTTACATGCCAGAGCTCAGGCTCATCATCAGCACTTAGCCCTTTAGTAAATTCTAAACCATCACAGCTATTTAGCGCAAAAGCGAGTAAGCGAATCATCAACCGTTGGTCGGTTTCTGATGGGTGTTGAGCCAAGGTTAAACTAAAATCTTGATAAACGTGGCGGTCCATATCGCTAAGCGATAACTGCACTTTCATAATGGTGGATTTAAGAGCCATAACAACTAATCTGAAAAAATTTGCGTCAGTATAGCGCAATTAAATGAATTGCCAGTTAAAATAGCGGTTAATTATACGTTAGGAGTTAAAAATGGCTATCCAGTGGTTCCCTGGGCGCTTGAATTAACTTCCGCTGATATACGTTGTAAGTATTTTGTTTAAATTTAATCAATGATTTAACGTGACTTTATTCCGTCACCTTCCGTAGTTTGATTGCTAAATCCGAATCTCTCAGTACCCCAGCCAGTACCCCAACTTATAAAGTTACTATATACTCATGTTATTAGCTGAATATATGGGATATGCGTAATATGCGCTTAACTGATCGCAAAATAAAATCAATTATAGCTACAGGCAAAGAGCAAACCCTCTCTGATGGTAACTGTTTAGTGTTGCGTGTTAGAGCAAACGGGACTAAATCTTGGCGGTTTAAATATACAGTTAATAAAAAAGTTACCAAGCTTTCTTTAGGTGCTTACCCTGCTGTTACTCTTGCTGAGGCCCGAAGTGTGGCAGTAAACTATATGCAGCTTTTAGCTAAAGGGATTGACCCTAAAGAATACGAAAGTACTAAAAAGGTTGAAGCGAGCAGAAAGCTAGCTAACACATTCTTAGCTGCCGCAGAGCTTTGGTTTGAACGCAAACAGCCAACTGTGACGCCTCATCATGCAGCTAGGAAATGGCGTACGCTTGAGATGTATATTTTCCCCAAGTTGCAAGATACGCCTTTAGAAAGCATTACAGCGATTGATACTATTGAAATTCTCAGGCCACTTGAGAGTGATGGTAAACACTCCACAATTAAGCGTATTTGCCAAAGCTTAAATCAGATCATGGATTACTCGGTAAATCATGGGTTTATCAATGCCAATCCACTAGCAAAAATTATAAAAGTATTTACTAAAAATACAGTTGAGCACATGGCTACTATTAGGCCTGAAGAACTACCTGATTTTTTAACCGCTCTGAATGGCGCACAAACCATTCAAAACAAAACAAAGCTTTTAATTTTGTGGCAACTGCACACTATGACTCGCTCAAAGGAAGCCGCAGGCACTAAGTGGGCCGATATTAATATTGAAGGTGCTGTATGGGTTATACCTGCTGAAGAAATGAAGCGCAGAAGGACTCATAGAGTGCCTTTAACGCCTGCTACCTTAGCAATACTTGAGCAAATGAAGCCCTTAAGTGGCCATCATGAGTATGTTTTCCCAAGTGAACGTAATGAAGATAGCCATGCAAGCACCTACACGGTCAATGCAGCTATAAAGCGAAGCTTAGGCTACAAAGATAAGCTGGTAGCCCATGGACTGCGTTCTGTGGCCTCTACAGCACTTCATGAGAAGGGATACGATAGCCTGTTAGTTGAAGCCTGTTTAGCCCATGCAGATGAAAATGAAACCCGAGCAGCGTATAACCGCTCGGACTATTTAGAGCAACGCAGGCCAATAATGGAGTGGTGGAGTGAGTTTATAAATAAAAGTATCTAATTTATTTTAATTTATCTTCAATTTCCTTAAGCATTTCAAAATTAATTAGATTTCTATTTTTCATTTCTAGGTAGGTGTTTATTATAATTTCTAGCTCTAAGTTTAAAGGGCGTTCTTCTTTTTCTGCAGAAAGTCTTAGAGCATCAATCGTTTTTTTTGAAAGCATGTAGTTAGCTTGCTTCTTAGATGTGTTTTTATTCCTAGATTTGTATAGTCTCCAGGCCGCAGCAGCGTCTCTTTTTTTTAGTACTATAGAGGGGCTAGGCGATGAGAAAAGTGTATGGATGCATTTAACATCTTGCTCATGAGAATTTTTTGTACCGTAATTATTAAACTCTCTTTTCTTTATTAAATAATTATAAAACCACGTTGCTTTACCTTTTGTTTCGTCGTTACACCAAGAGCAACCAGCCCCCTCAGAGCACTTTGTTAATTTCATCATAGAGTACACCTGTTTAAATAAAATAAATAAATATAGCGCATGTTGTTTTTAGTTGCTAGATGCATGTCAATATTTGAACCTAGCATTGAACAAGATTATATTACTATACATGATTCTAGATTATGTTCTAGACTATGCTCTAGGCTGTGTTCTAGACTTCGCTATAGACTATGTTTTAGATTCGTTTATAGTATTGGATTTGGTTTTGTGTGGTGTTTTGGTGGATATTATAAAGAATCTTGGTTATAAACAGTTTTTGGCATTAGCTTACTTTTTTAGTGAGAATGAAAAGTTTTTCTTAAATCATTCATCAATAAAAAGTATTGCCAATTCATTCGGTATTGATAGTTACTCATGTAAAGCGGCTTTAAAAAAATTAGAAGCAGAATCACTACTTAATATCAACACTATTTATACTCAATCTCAAGGTGGTATACGGAAGGAATTTATAAAAAATGAAACTCTAGTTCAAAGCTTCTTGCGTGGTATTTTTTCAGGTGGAGAATCGTTTTTTATAAAAGATATCTTAGGTGTTAGACGGGATAAAACGTTAAGTAATTTACAGCGTGCTCTTATTTTGATTATGAAATATTCAGAGCATACAAAATACCATACACGAATCATTACAGTGAAAGAACTGGCACGAACTTTAAGCATAACAGAAAGTAGGGTTGTAGCTGGTATTCAAAAATTAAATGGCGAAATGTTAAGCTCCACTTGGGGAGGGAGCAGAGTAATAAGATCTTATAAAGCAATTTATATGAGCTCGAAATTAACGTGGCACTTTAAGTTAGATGAACAAAAGGCAAAAGGTGCTGCAACTATTGACCTAAAGACTTTGCTATATAACAGTAATATCCTTATATATTTGTATGGAGAACTAGGAGCAATTTTTAAAAGCTTAAAAATAAAAAGAACAGAACTATTAAATGAGGACTTTACGCTTACAGATGAACAGCAAGTAACTTTTGGTCAGAAGGTTGATTATAGATTTTACGGGAGGATAGGCGGAGCTGATTTAATTAGTTTTTTAACCTTTAAAAATACTAAGTTGATATTCAAGGTATTAGAGGCGATAAAAGGAAATAATGATAGTAGTCATTATATTAATGAAGGGCTTGGGAAGTGTATTAGCGGTGTGTTGGTGGAGAATAAATCATTGCTTGAGGCTTACTCTAAAGAGATGGTAAAAGGCATGCGATTAGACTCCACTCAACGCGTTGGAGAAAGAGGAACTGTATTATTTATTGAAATGTTAGATCATATATTTTCCGACATTATCAAATCTATTAAGAATGCCCTTATGTATTTGTTACATGAAAAATATAAAACGGAAGAAATTTATTTTTCGTCTAACAACCCTTTACACATGAAAGGTGAGCCAAATGTTTTTATTGCTTACGGCACAGTGCAAGCAAAAAATATTCTTTTAAAGAATAAGCCACTTTCAACATCTAATTTACTAGGTTTTAATCTGTGGAAAGATAAAAACAGATCTCAACTACTAGGTACATTATTGATAAAGTTTTATTAATTACTCATATGTAACTCCAGAATGATGTCTCGGTAATACACAGTGCTGTGTATGCAAATTTTGTAAAAAGCTGAATCAAACATTAGCTTTTCTAAGTTGAAGCATGTCGGATAGGTAAGATATACCTATTTAACTTAGTCATTTATAAGCACTGATGATGTAATAAAATACATAAGTGCCTCTTTGTATACTTACAAAACAAAGAGTACTAAAAATGATCAAACAACCAACATATAACCCTTCATACCAACAACGTATCGAATCTACATTAGATTATGCTATTGAGCAGAACCCTAGATTGAATGTAGTAAGATTTGACTTATACCTTCCAGATTATTACCAGTGCCTTGATACACCTAAAGCAGTAGCAAATAATTTAATATCTAGGTTCTTTGCTTCATTAAAGGCAAAGCTTAGCAGTGATGCTATACAGCGCAGACGTTTAGAGCACAGAGTCCATGACACAGAGTTGTACTATGTCTGGGCGAGAGAGTTTGGAGAGCTTGCTGGTAAAGAGCACTATCATATTGCTATTTTTATTAATAAAGACAGGTTCCACTCTTTAGGTAGCTATGACTGTAATTCTGGTAGCCTTTCCTCACTA
Source organism: Pseudoalteromonas sp. TP27 (assembly GCF_056470645.1). Classification (NCBI taxonomy): domain Bacteria; kingdom Pseudomonadati; phylum Pseudomonadota; class Gammaproteobacteria; order Alteromonadales; family Pseudoalteromonadaceae; genus Pseudoalteromonas; species Pseudoalteromonas sp. TP27. The sequence continues at coordinate 35,683 of NZ_JARDAK010000006.1, forward strand.
ATTATACAGGCCTGGGCTAGCGCACTCGCTATCCCCGTGGATGAAGCGCAACCCCTCGTTAACTTCCCTGACAATGCATGTAATTGGATTAACTCTAAATCTAAAGGTTATTTAGCACAAAGGAAAATTTCTGAAGTTAGACTAGAATATTTAGCAAAAAATGAAACGAAGATTGTTGGTACTGGTAAGAGAAATTTTGGAGCGAGCCAAACTCCGAAGCCTAAATACTAATATTGATTGAACGTAAGTGCCCTTACTAAGGGCACTTAATTTATTTAATATCATCTTCATAGATTTTCTGAATTATTTTCAATATAGCAATCGTATGAATAATGATTTTTACCGTATTAGTATTTAGCAATATACCCTCCTCTTAGTTATTACTGTCTAAACTCAATAGCTGCCTTTCTGCAAAAGAAACACATGTTTCACCTACGATAATGTGATCAAGCACTGTCACCTCTATTAGCGCTAAAGCACTTTCCAGCTTCTTTGTAATGAGTTTGTCTGCCTGTGAAGGCGTGGGATCGCCTGACGGATGGTTATGGGCAAAAATAACGCTGGTGGCGTTTTTATTTAGTACAGATTTAACAACCTCCCTTGGATAAACCGAAGCTGCATTAATAGTTCCAAAGAAAAGCTCTTGATAATCAATAATCCGATTCTGGCTATCCAAATACAACGCTGCGAATACCTCACGCTCATATACACCTAGTTTTGCCTTTAAAAAGTCTATAGCCGTAGACGGGCTATTAAGCGCCCCTAGGCGAGCATATCTTTGCTGCATTATTTCAGCTGCTCTTTCTAAGATTTGATCCTCTAAACATTTAAATTTTGATTCGTATTGCTTGGTTTTAATTAAAGCCATTATTAGGTCCTCAGGTGGATGATTGATACCCCTAAGTGATATATGCCTTCAATATTTTGGATTTAGCCACCAGCTCGAAAAAGTAACTTTCTACGCAACTGACATATCTCTTGAACCTATAACGGAGATAGAAAAATGCGGTTAATCAAATTAAAAGAAGTTATACAAAAAACATCACTTGGCCATTCAAGTATTTATAAATTTATTGCTGAAGGGTCTTTTCCAAAACAATTATCGCTTGGTGCAAAATCAGTAGCGTGGGTTGAATCTGAAGTAGATGAGTGGATTGAAGAAAAAGTTAGAGGGAGAGGCTAATGAATCTTCCATTAAATAAAGGTAACGCATTGTTGATATTAGATAAAGTGTTAAACAAAAATGCAGGAATTAAAGTCGTTACTGCAGCAAATGATAAATTAAGAGTATGCAATTTCTTAAAAAATGTATATCAACCACTCTTCCCCACAATCCATGTTAATGAGGCAGTTATCAACACTGATACTTCCGTCTGTTTATACACTGAGGACACAGTAGGTGTGATTACGAGTACTGTGTCAATATCATGGCTGAATGGAGAGATAGTGCCTGAAGTATGGATGAGAGAGGCTGCTTTGATTAACAAAAATAAACACATCACATTACAGGTTGGGCGGTTTTATATTGGAGGTGTGAAAGGGCAGTCATTACTTAAATTGTATTTTAAATGTTTTGTGGAACTTGCTAATACTTTAGGGATACCGACAATTACAGGTCTGGTTAAGAGTAAAGATTTACGTCTTCATGAAGCAAGATTTCAGGCTAATGTATTGGTAAGGAATACTGAGCTTAAATTTGGCAGTGAGCACGATTTTGCTTTGGTTCAGTGGCGTTTAAATAGCTTAAGCAGCTGTTTTTATGGCTGGCTTGGGGTTGTTCAATATACGAACTCTGCAACGTTTACAGCTCAAGACTGGAATGATTATGCGAGGATGTTTGCTTCAGTGCAAACACAGGTTCAACGCGAACTCCAGCAAGAAGCTGTGAAGTATTTAAAGGGTAAGGTTGGTGATTTTGGCTGCGGTTGTGCAAAAGTAGGGTGGTTATTATCTGATAATGAAATGATTGAGTCTTACATTGGTATTGATGCATCAATAGGGATGATTGATATTGCTCGAGAATCAATTAAAGAAATAGAGCCTATAAATGAGCAAAGCGTTCATCACGGGTTTATTGAAGATTATAATGGCTCATCTTTCGATACAGGGGTTAGCTTAAATAGCTATTATTCATGGCTAAACCCACTTGCTACATTAAAGCACATTTACAATTTAATTGAGGTCGGTGGTATTTTTGTTTTAGCCACACCAAATAAAAGTTTAGACTTGATTTTATTGGATAAACAAGCAAAAAAGGAGTTAGTAGGGCACCCTGATTATAAGAAATTTAGAGAGTATAATCTGAAACTAATAAACGACAAAGATGCAAATTTAGTCGACATGACAGAGCTGATTGAGCAAGTGGAAAGTGTTGGCTTTACAATTGAATCTTATCATCAAAAACTTTATTGCGGAGGCTTAAACTTCTTAGTTTTATCTAAGTGAATCTATAGCTGAGAAGGATCTCAGCAACTTACACTGTTATATAGTTTTAACCGTAGCCATGCATGCTAGTAAATAATTGATTAAAGCGATTGAATGCATACAGCTATGCTGTTTGACGTAAAATTAGTACCTTGCTTCAATAAAGCTGTTATTCTTCAGTTGGTTAAATGTTGTAATTTCATAAAAGGAATTCGCTTTGAGTGAACATGAAGTAAGTTTGTGGCTTAAGTCGCTTTTTGCGGCTTCTCAGGATAAAGATATCGGGGAGTTTAAGAAATACTGTTTTGAGCACTTGCAGAGTGTAATTCAATTCGATAGCGGACTTTGGACCACGCGTTCAGATATGTTCAATAAAATCAATGTTCACTGGGTTGATGATTCTTTCTTATTTAATCAGCCAGATGCATTTATGGAAAATTACTTCAGTATCGCAAGTACTGCCGACACACCTGATTTATTGAATGAATATTTAATTAACCATCCAAATCAATTCATCGACTTGTGGCAAGTTGTTTCAGTGGACGAGTGGCAGCGTTCTGTTTATTACTCTGAGCACTGTAAGCTATATGCTGTTGAAAATGCATTAGCTGCTTTAGTTTGTAAAAGTGAAAATACATCAGTTAGTCATGCAATTAGTATCTACCGAAGTGATTTTGCTCTTAAGTTTACCGCACAAGAGCGGGAGCAGATAACCTTCTTATTACCATTTTTACTGCAAGCTTTTAGACTCAATTTATTGTATTCATTTATGCCAAACAGTTCTGCAAGGTTAGTGCGAGGGGTTGTTGATCGATTTGGTACTATTATTGAAGCTCAGGAGCAGTTCATAAACATAATGACTCAATGCGATGTATTAGATAATGGCGTTCTCAAATTAGAACCCCATGGAGGTGTTACTACATCATCAAGCTTCTGGTTGAATCGATATTTAATACAGATACAACATGAACAAGGTTTGTTTTTTATTAAGATCACTCTTCCTCTAGTTGAAGAGCTACTAAGTCCAAAAGAAATTGAGGTAAGTAAATTATTACTCAATGGATTGAGCAATAAAGATATCGCAAATTATTTGTGCCGAAGCCCTAACACGGTAAAAAACCAAGTTAATAGCGTATTACAAAAGCTGAATGTAAATACCCGAGAATCTGCTGTAATAGCACTAATGGAATGGATAGTTTGAGTGTGCAGAACATATCAAAATCCACGCCATCTAGTTATCAGAATACATTAAGTAAAATGTATGAAGTGGCTCTCATTCATGGGCCAAGTTTGTTCCAACAGAAACTTAGTGAGCAGCTAAATGGAATGATGAATTCATCTAGTCAAATTTGGGTCTATGGAAATAAGCATGGCCCTGTGGGTCACTTTAGTCGATATTACTTTCATGAAGCGAAAAGTAAAATGCGAACATCAACCGCTGTAAAATTTTTACAGCGGGTTGCATCCTTTAGTGATTCGTCGGTAACACTGTTGTCCAACGATGAGTGGTCCAAAGTGTTATGCGATCATCCTGACTATCAACAATATAGAACCCCGATAATTATAACGCTTAGCAGTAGCGATGAATTGCAAAGCATAATTCTTTTGCGTTTGAGTAGTGAAAAAGAGTTTTGTAAAACTGATATTGAGGTTCTTGATTTTTTAGCACCTCATTTAGATGGTGCAGTTGAGATGAATATTAAGGAGTTTATTCGGTTTGGTTGGAAGGTAACGAGAAACCAAAGAGCAGTCTTTGATAGTCATGATGAGCTAATTGGAAAAACAGATCAATTTGATAGCTTTTATAATAAGTTATGCACACTAGATAGCCGTTTTCCGCCCCTCTCCAATATGTTAGCAAAGTCAGCTATATACAACATTGATTGTAAATTGAAAGTATCCATATCTAGCTTATCAGTTTACAAAACGATCAGTATTATTGAATATGACTTTGGTATTGAGTCACTCTCAACGATGGAGTGGTCAGTATGTAAGCTTTTATTACTGACCTATTCTAACCAAGAAATAAAAAACACATTGGGTATTAATGTTAAAACAGTGGAGGCACATATAAAACAGGTAATGAATAAGCTAGGTGTTTCCTCCCGCGCCGAGGTTATTAGTTATCTGTATTACTCAGGTTATGATCTAATTGAAAGTAACACTAATGAAGAGCAAATTAAATTTTAGTCCAAAACCCTTATTCTATTAATTCCACTTCTCCCTTATACTAAAATAAATTCATAAGGGATAGAATCATGGAAGTTAATATGAATAAGAGAAACCTTCTTTTATCTACGCTAGTAATTTTTTCTTTAACTGGTTGCGGGCAATCAGATATAGAAGCCCCGCCACTTAAAACTGAATCTCCATACTCATGCTCTACAATAAATGAGTTCAGAGTAGTTAATAAAATATCAGAGGCTAGAAAAGTTACTGAGATGAGCCTATCTATTATGGATATGGAGTACACAGGAGATTCCTTAATAGAAGGGTTTTATAAACAACAACTCAAAAATAGTGTTTATAGGTATGCTCTTCATGAAAGGGTCTTCGATTTATGTCAATTGAACTCTTCAATGGAAGTCAATGAGGCTGCTCAATCAAGCTTAACTAGTTTATATAGTTATATTTCTGATAAACCCGGAGTAGCAATGTGCCGCTCTCTTAATGATGGTATTTTGAGCTATAAGGATATTCAAGGAGAAGCAAGTAACCCCACTGTAATACTTGCAAATATTTATGTTCCAAGTTTTAAAAGGGTGCAAAAAGATGAGAAGTATGGTGATGAATTTATAAAAAATAGTTTGTTAGAAAACTGCCAAGAGCAACCTGCTATTCGTATTTGGGATATGTTAGGACAAGTAACAAAACCTCTCGCAAGAAAGCTTTGGGATCAAGATGCAGAAGTGTTAAGAAGAAAAGAAGAAGAAAAGAGAAAGGCTTTGATAATTCAAGAAGAGGAAAAACGTAAAGAAAAGATAATTCATTTTTCTAAAAGCCTTTTTGACACAGATGGAGCTACTTGTGGTCAGTTTATCCAGCAATACCAATCCTTATTATGGACTGAAGGGGATGAGGAGTTTGAGTCTGTATTTAAGGGAATCGAGTTAACTTTAGTCGGAGTGGCTGAAAACCTTTTTCCCTATCAAAAAATAATTTTTGATAGGTTGCTAAATAATGATTCTAAGTCTTTAGCGGAAGAAGTATTTAAAGGATGTAATTTGTTACGCTATCATTTGCTTGGCAGTTTGATGAGAGTAGAAGAAATTTATAGTCAGAAAGGCCCTATAGAAAAAGCGATAGAGAAAATAAATGAAGAAAAGCAAGATACTGCATCTAAAGAAGCCTTAGAGCAATTTAGGTTTTGTAAGTCAAGGAGCTTCAGGAAAGTACTTTGCTTCAGAGATGCAAGCTCTTATTACTTATATTTTATGTCTAAGTTAGAGATCAAAAAGAACACCGTCCTGCAAAATAGATTGATCACTCAAATTAAATCTGGGGTAAGAAAGTATCATATTTCAGAAGAGATAAACCAATGTAAAAAGAAAGCTTCACTAGAAAAAAAATTAGATTGGGCGGGGTTAAATGAATATGTCGGAGAGGTCTGTATTCCAGAAGAGATTAGGAAGAGAGAATTAATTAATGAAGCTAAGTTACAATCTTTAAAAGAAGAAATACTAGAAGCAAAAAAATTAATGCTTAAACTTGAAGATACTGCAATAAGTACAAATGAGTTCGCATACCCTCGTAGCTTATGAGTTTTATAAGTTACTGTTTAAAATTTAATTTTTATTCATAGGCAGCAATATATATTTAATTTCTGCCTATGAATCATAGTGCCCAGCAGTACTTAATTGGATTAAACTATTAGATGTCTTAATACAATATTCGAATTAAAGTATAGGGAGCCTACAAAGTTATAGTAAAAAGGATTTAATTTGATAGGATGATCTATAAAACGTAAGGATTACAAGTATATGAATTATAATATCGAAAACATTCTACTAGCATTACTTGCTGGTGAGCCGGTATCAAATGCTGAGCATGTAGTTTTGAAGGATGCTTTAAAGCCAGTATTTTTTGGTAAAGGTTTTATGACATGGGCCCGAAATGAGAAAAGGGATGAAATTAAAGAAAATATAATAAGTGAAGGTAATAGCTTAGTTTATAGCGTGAAGAATGACGCGAATGCTTTAATTGATTCATTTGCAAGTATGGCGAGTGAGTTAAATCAAGGCGGTCAATTAAACTTATTCTACGATCTCTACAAAATCTTTCCTAAATTTCAGGGAGATGCTCTTAAAGCTAAAGACGCTAAGCTCTTGACCATAATCAAAGATGCACTTCAATCAGAAGATAAAGATGCGAAAGCAAGAGCTACTATGCTAATTGCTTTGTATGCTGAATCCAGTAACTCTCAATCTAGAAAGTCTTCTGCAGGCAACGCAGCTGAGCAAGCTATAGAGTTACTAATGCGTTCAATAGGCTTAGTTAAAGGTGTAACGTACGGAACACAGTTTATTTATCAAGGCTCTAATACCGATTTCGTAATTCCTTATGCGGAAAGTGGCGATATCAATAGTGTTTCAGCATTTATTGCTGTCCAAGTTAGCACTAATGATAGAGCCAGATTAAGCTCAAGTGAATTGCACCGAGGTGCAAAGAGATACTTGTGTTCACTCAATGGTTGTAATGCATCAAGTAAAAGCACTAAAGACATTGGTGATGATTTAGCCGCAGGTTATTTAGATACTGAAACACACTATGTTGTCATTGAGCGTGAGCGATTAGCTGCAATAGAAGATGCTGAAAGAAGGCTGGAGAAAGCCGAAGGCACTCCAAGAGCTGTAAATGCCAAAAGACGTTTGAAATGGCTTAAAACTTATGCAATTAACTATGAAGAATTTGCTCGTCAAATTAAACAGTTAGCAAGTGAATAACTCCCTCTTCTTAATTATTAAATCAGTTATATAAACAATTAGCTCTTAGCTTGTATTTATACCCTGGACTTAGCTTCAGGGTTGCGTTAAAATGTTAGCCATTAAAGTTTCGGAGTATTTATTTGTGCGGCATATTGAGCTGTTTGCTGGCTGTGGCGGCCTTTCATTAGGTTTAGAAAGTGTGGGTTTTGAGTTTGTCTTAGGCAATGAATTATCACCTATGGCAGCAGAGACGTTTGCTTATAATTTCTTTAATGAAAATTTAAGTGACTTAGCTAAAGCCCAAACAAAGCCGGAACGAGTGAAGTGGATTAATAGTCGCAACGATGATTTGAATGCAAGATTACGAGAAAACCCTTTTGAGTTTCCTACTATTGATGAGAGTGGTTACAGCGATTTACCTGCTGATATTCGTGAATACGAAGGCAAGTTATTGGTTGGTAGTGTCAGGGAGTTAAACACCCTTTTATCACAACGACCGGAGCTTGCTGATGCGTTACATAATAGTTTCGGGAAAGGTGAATTAACACTTGTTTCAGGCGGCCCACCTTGTCAGAGCTTTAGTATGGCAGGTGCACGAAAAAAAGATTGTGAAAAAAACACCTTACCTTTGGAATTTGTTTCTTTTGTAAATAGTATTCGGCCGCGTTTTGCTTTGCTTGAGAACGTAACAGGTATTTTAAGAGCATTTCAAGACGATGATGGCAATAAGTACCATGCATGGTATGAAGTCGCGAAAGCTTTCGCTTCTATCGGGTACGTGCCGCTTTGCCTTCACGTTAATGCTCGTTACGTAGGCATTGCACAAAACAGACCTCGCTTTATTCTTATAGCTATTCGACAAGATGTTCATGAAGCTATTTCTGAAGCACAGCACTTGAATGAGCAAAGCCTTAGTCTACTCGCTTCATCCTTGCCGTTTTTTAATATGGTGCAAGAAAAAGGAGCTGAATTAGAATTTGGTCATTTAGATTACTTTGATGTTGATAAACAACCAAAGGTATTCGAAGAAAGCTTTTTATCCGAACTTATCAATGGGACTCAGGTTTCTGTTAGTGAGGCAATTGATGATCTTCGAGGTGAAGGTATAGAGCCATCTAACTTTGTTACTCAACTTAACAGTACCTTTAAATTACCATATAGAAGCGCTATCCCTAATCATGATAAGCGTGCCAATGGTGAACTTGTGCAAAGGCGCTTTAGGCTTTATCAAGTACTGCAACAAGTAGGTAGTAAAGCTATAAGTAAAGAAGTATTCGCTATTTTAAAAAGCGAATCTACAACCCTTAGTAATGACGCATGGGCTGTATTATCAAAGTATGAGTATTTAAATTTAGATGGTGAATTAGAGCTTATTAAAAGCCTTCAAGAGTTTATTAGTTATTTGAAACGTCACCCAACTAAAAAGCAAACACAGAAAGCTTTGACTCCAAACTCACCTGCACCAGCAGCTTTATCTATCCCTGATGATGCATGCCATTATCATGAAGATGAACTTCGTACACTTACTGTAAGAGAAATGGCGCGCATACAATCTTTTCCTGATAACTTCGAATTTCGCTCTAAGGTAACCACTGGCGGTAAAATGAGGCGATATGAAGTACCTCAATATACGCAGGTTGGTAACGCCGTTCCTCCATTGCTGGGAAGAAAGTTAGGTCAGATTATTTTGACGCTAGATAATTTATAAATGGATATTATTTAAATCGCAGTTGTTTGGATATAACTACTCATGTAAGAGTAACTTCAGTATAATTGCCGTCGTTTTTGTTATTAAGAGTATAAAATGATACGGAATTTGACTGCAGTGGATTTGTTTTCTGGGGCTGGTGGTTTTTCACTCGCCGCCCACAATGCAGGGGTCGATGTCCTTGCAGCTATAGAGTTTGATCTAAATGCAGCTGAAACCTATCAAAATAATTTGGTAGACCGCCTTGATGCACCTACACAAGTTTTTGCTCAAGATATTACAAAAAATCTAGATATAGACTCTATGATGCGATATCAAGGAATAAAGAAAGGTGAGCTAGATATTCTGCTAGGCGGGCCTCCTTGTCAGGGGTTTTCTTCCCATCGAATAAAAGGTTCTGGCAAAGACGATCCTAGAAATGCCTTGCTCATTCGTTATTTCGATTTTGTTCGTCATTTAAAACCAAAAACGTTTTTAGTTGAGAATGTCCCTGGGCTTTTGTGGGAGCGCCATAAAGACTATCTAAATAAGTTTATAGATCTTGCTGCTGAGCATGGTTACCAGATAGTAACTGGTGCACCTATGATATTAAATGCAAGAGACTATGGAGTTCCACAAAACCGACGAAGAGCTTTTATATTTGCAGTCCGCACTGATATCGCCAAAGGCGATATCGAGTGGCCACCAAAGCCAACGCATTTTAAATCTGGGGATTCTAAATGGCTGACATCTTCAACGGTATTTGAAAAACCGCCGTCATCTATTTTAGATGGATTTAAAAGCAGGCTCGAAACTAAATTTAACTTATCAAGTGATGATTCAAACAAAATTGTGGATGAACTACAGTGGGGCAAGGTGCTAAATGAAACTGATCCTTGTAATTTGAATATGTGTCACTCTGAGGTTATGAAAAACCTGTTTAAGAATACTCCGTTACTAGGTGATAGGGATGAGTCAGGGCGGGAGTTAGATTGTCATAAAGGCTATTCTGGGCATAAAGACGTATATGGCAGGATTTATCCTCATATACCATCAAATACCATGACCACAGGGTGCAACAACCCTTCAAAAGGCCGGTTTGTTCACCCATGGTTAAATCATGGGATCTCTCTTCGTCATGCTGCTCGTTTACAAACCTTTCCTGATGATTATATTTTTTCAGGTAAGATAATGTCTATGGCAAAGCAAATTGGTAATGCAGTACCTGTTGCGATGGCACAGGTACTGATAGAGCATATTAAATTTATATTAGAAAGTAACTCTAAGTAATCGTTGCGCTCATAAAGTCCACACCAATTCTAGCTTCATATTGTAGTTGAGTGTTTTGATAACGAGATGCAAAACCGGCTCTCAATTTAGCTATTGGTAAAAACTCTTTTTCAGTAATTTCTAGTTCTTTGTTGTCATTTGTAATTACGAATTGTATTTTCTTAGTATTTCCAATTTTTATCGGCTCATTATCGTGTTTAACAACAACTCCCTGAACTATAGCTGGGACACCATCTTTTTCATATATTTTTAGAGCTAACCTCTTATTACTATGACTTACAAAAATAATGTCTGATTGGTGAGCGTTTTTTAGGGCCTTTTTTAAATTTTCTTCTATTGTTAGCTTGATAAATCTCATTGCTCGATGAGGTGTCATTGCTGCAACCAAGCTGCTTCCTGTAGTTTGATTTGGCACTGTATTACAGCTAGGTGCAATACATAAATAATAATCATCATGAGTAATGTCTTTGATTACTACACCAGTAGAAATATGACTTACATCTTCTTTTACAGTGCATAATTGTTCGTTAAAAGCATGAACGATATTACATCGATAGTCTGTATTCATATCTTCAGCTGAAACAGCTTCGTAATTTTCAGCTGATATATCTAGCATTTTATTTATAAAATTGTGATGCTTACCAGGGTTATCTTTTTGACCTGAAAACTCAGGTAACTTATCAGCAGTATTATTTGCAGATTCAACGACAAAATCAATTAAGTGTAAGTCATTTCTAATATTATCTGAAACGTCATTCAATAGATTAGCAAGCATATCTTTGGCTGCAATGTGGCGGCTGTCATCAGCAACTCTTAATACTCCCCAAAGCATTGAAATTTGTTCTATTTTTCCTTTCGATAACACTTTTTCCATTGAAAGGTTGGCGTCTTCAATCTGGTTCTGAAGCTGTGATGTTATTACTCTATAAAAACTAGGTCTCCAATCGTGCAGACACGTTTCAATACAATCCCATATATCTTTGGGGTCATCTTTATCATCCCTTTTAGACTTTAGAGCAATAAATACATGGCCTGCTTGAAGCCATTGACCCTCAGTACCATGTATTGCAAAGCTCGTTGAGTCGGCTTTTATTAGGTTTAATGTTTGGATTGAGTCTTCAAGTAGTCTCTTTATATGGGATATACTTAGTTCATCTGCTGCATCTTCATCTAATAATGCCTTTAGCTCTGCGAGCAGAGGGGCGAAATTTAATTCGCTGAGCAAGTGTTCTCGAATCATTGATTTCTTAAACACAGATTTTTCCCACTCATCTTTCCATTCTACTTGGTTTTGCTCCCATGCATCTAACTCATCACCCTGAAGTTCAATCAATTGAGTTCTATCCCCGTATAAAACGGCAGCTATTTGTCGCCAAACATCTACTAACACTTCGTTCGTATAGATCACAACAATATTCATATGCTTATTGTTCGATAGATCAGATATAAGCTTTAAAGAAGACAGTGCTTCATTACCTTTATTTTCAGGATTAAGGTGATAGTCTAAAACTACGAGATCGCTCTTTCTTATTTTTTCGACTTCCAGCTTTTCGACGTTACTTTCAACAGTACATATTTTCTTTTTTTCATGAAAAAACTCTGTAAATTTCTTTGCTATATCACTTCGTCTTAAAAATTCGTCGGTTTTTTCATTGGCTTGGATTTTATCTTCTTCTAGGATTTTCGAGAGGTTCTTTTTGTATTCAGCTAGATCAGTGATACTAGAACTTTCTAACTCCACTAACTTTTTATTTATAGTGGCTTTGTTTTCAACAAGTGCCTCATATGACTGGTATTCATCATCAATGAGCAGAACTGATTTGATAGAGTTGTCACGAAAAGCTTCAACAATTTTACTCTTATAAGCATTTGTCATTTTTTGATTTCCATACCACGAAATTGAATTACAAAGTTTGCGCCATCTTTGATGAGCTTTTCTTCTTCCTTTTCTGCGTACCAAATTTTATGGTGCGCGACGGAGAGGTTTTGCTTAGATAAGTAAAGGCCTACCCCGTTACCGTTTGAACGCCGGCTATAGAAAAGCTCAAACAGCCTATCGATGTCCTCCGCGTCTACCGCTGGTCCGCTATTTGCGATTACAACTAAGTCACCAATAATATCTATTCTTATTGTTCTATGCTCTGCAAGGCTAACCCAATATAGGGCATTATTTAAAACGTTTATAAATACAGGGATTATTCGAGATTTCACATCTACTACAACCATCTTTTCAAAGGTGGGGCTGATTATTAGCTCAACATTTTGTCGTTCAAACCGATCTATAAAAAAAGTATTAATGTTTTTTATAATCTCGACACCAGTAATATCATCACGAGCTTGGTAACCTGATAACTTTAAAGGAGATAGAAAGCGAAGGTAGTCAGTAAATTGTTTGTGTGCAGCCATGGCATTTTTAAAGCCTATTTGACTTTGCGCGTCACTACTCATTGATTTAAGAGCGCGGGTAACAGCCTTATCTTGAGCATTTAGCTCGTGAGCAATAACTTCAAAACTGATTCCGAGTTGCGCAAGGCTTCGTATTTGATTTATTTCTTTCTCTGCATTTACGCGCTCTTCCTCTGCTATTACAAAAGCAGAGTCAAGGTCTATACCATTTTCAAGCTTATCTAAAGCTTGTAAAAATGCATCGTATTTATAAGAAAATTCATCAGCGAGAGTTATGTAAATAGCATCTAAACTATTGAGCGTAAATGCTACATCGCTAGATTCAGTAACAGCATCTAAAATAGGAAGAGCTTCTTTCTCATAAGCTTTTTTATCTTCTCTGGATTCGCTTATCCAGAAATTTTTAAGCCGTTCAAAAGTACTTTCAATATTAGAGGTGTAACGATTTAGCTGTTTATTGAGCGATGAATCACAATTTTTGTACTTTTTCTCAGCACTCTGTATGGGTGAAAAGTACTGTCCTTTAGCTTCAATTTTATTTAGCCTTTCTCTACATGTCTGCAATAACTCTGTTAGTTCGGCAAACATATCTCGGTAAGATCGATATTGCTCTTCTAATGGTTCAGTTACCTTTGCGGGCTTATTTGGCACTTTAAGATCTGTTCTTAGTGATTCAATTCGATCAATTTTTTTAATTAAGCTATCTAGCTGGTTAAGGGATATGGAAATGTCACTCCCTAACTCAGTATGTAAGTATTTAGCTTCTTCAACTTGAGTAGTTAATATGTCTTCATTTCTTTTCAAAGTTGAAGTAAAAGTTTTTACATTTACCCTAGCTGATGCTTTTTGTGCTTTTTTCTGTTTTTGTTTGGCTTTTGAAAGCGCTTCAAGAACAACTTGACGGTTATCTGATTTTGCACCGAAAAACTTATCAGCTAAATTTATCAATAGATTAATAACAAGAGATTTTAATTCTCTTGCTGCTTGATTAATAATAAAGCCTTCTCTACCTGCTTTATCTTTTAGACGATAATTATCTTGTTGATGAAGTGCTATGTGACCAAATAGTCGACGGTTTGACCAGTAGTATCGGCCAGCACTATTAGATCTTCTCTCCTCTATCTCAAAATAATCATTATCTACACGTCCGTAAGGTAGCACTCTTAGTCCATCTCGAGAGATCATAAATCCCGAATACTTTGCCGCTTGTTCTTTAATAGCAGCTAACTCTTCTGGAGTATGAGTTGATTTGGATTGATCAAATTCGAAAGCACCTAATTGTAGATTGAATTGTCCAGTTTGAGTGTATGCTGACATTCCTGAAGAGCGGCATGGGATTTCTACATTGTCGTATTCTACACCAAAAGCTCTAACAGCTCCTCTGAACCAGCCTTTTTCATCTATAACACCTTCAATTTTATGCTCTAAATTTGAGAAGTCGTTATAACCAAACACATCCCGATAATCTAAAATAGTGCTATAACTACCGGTGTTCCAAAACTCTCGGTCAAACTTTATTATTTCATAACGAAAGTTAATATTTTGATCATCTTCCTCTCTATCATAAGGGTTTACAAAAGCCCTTAATGTATCAACCAAATTTTCTTCAATTGCTATAAACTCATCTGAATCCCGCCCTAATTGACCCCTATTGGTTAAGAGCTCTAGATCACGATTTAAATCTAATAGAAAAAGTGCAGTACCATGCGTTTGACCATCTAAGTTTTCAGCACTCTCTAAGATTTTACTCCATTGTTCTAGATAATGTTCATTAAAAGAAAATGATTCACTCAGGCGCTTTATTTTATCCTCAGTTGAGATAAATACACTGTTATTTGAATCACTTTGATGCGCTGCATAAGCTTCTTTTTCATCATCCGTGAAGCGCTCCCAAGCTCGCCTTAATATTAAGTCGTCAGGATTACTTTCTGAAGGTTCCAGGGCTAGATTGGATAACATATCTTTTTGTAATTCACTACAAAGTGCTGGTAACTGCTCTAATGAATCGAATTCACTCATCGGCACTTTAATATCATGTAGGCTGAGATAGGTATTTTCAAAAAGACGCCAGTCAATAAGCGCAGCGGAAAAGCGAGAATCTATTTTCTTAGTAACTATAAGAGTTACGGGAGCCAAGAAAGCTGTAGAAAGCCGGCCAATCCCTTTTTCACCCTGTGTAAAGCGGTCAGGTAAACCAAAGCGATCATTTTCTGGAAGCAGCTTTTTAGTTGTTTTTGATGCTGTACCAATTGTTAGCCAGCTGTCGCTTAGTTGCTCATATGTCATGCCGCAGCCGTTATCAATAATAGCGCCACACTTAATATCAGCGTCATACAAGTGAAGGGCTACATCTCTAGCATAAGCATCGTAGGAATTTTTCCATAATTCACTGACAGCTGTAGGCGCATCGGCTATTTGGCCTTTTCCTAGGTGATCAATTGTCCTAGCCTGAGCTTTGAAGGAGACTGACTTTCTATTTGATTGTGAAATCATATCAAATGCTTACATCCATGGTTAATAAAATCATTCTATAAATTTTTACAGTTTTAGGCTAGCATACTTTCAATGCATTTAGGCTTTAGATATATTCTGAATAATCCTATTTATTAATGAGGTGATTTATTGTCTAGCAGAGCATCTAAAAAGAGTTTTAAATCAGCATAATCTTCAGACTCAAATAATACTTCTCCGTTACCAGCATAAACCTCCGGTTCTTCGTTAGTTCCTTCATTATTTGCCTCAATAATTACATATCTAGGCGTATCTTCCTCTCTTTGTTCTATGTCAGCATGATCAACCCATAATACATAAAACAGCTCACCTACCTTGAAATAAAAGCTTGGGCAAAGATCATTGTGCCAGCTTTTATCTATTAGATAAGGGTGATCATTTAAGTCAAAGCCGAGGTCAAAGCTTTGCCCAAATTCTTGTTTATAAAGTGACATATTGTTTCCTTCTTAAAAACTAATTTAGCCAGTGCTACACGCACTGGCTCTATGCCGTACTTACGTTATAAGGCGTTTAAATGCTCTATAGCCACCTTCCAAGGAAGTCTTCGGCCTGATAGCTTCATTTTCTCGTAGGCCTTTAATGCAGTTTCTTTCGTTACTATTTGTTGCCTAACAAGCTGCGTTATTAATGAAATAGTGCCTTGGACAACAATGCCTTCTTTTTCAGCAGCTTTTCTTAAAGCCATATCGCCAGTTACAAGAGGGCAGTTTTTTTGCTTAGCTAAACACAAAGCAAATATATCGTTACGGCTGGCATTTAAATACAGCGGAATTAATTCCATTGCATGCATCATTGAATCAGGTGATAGCTCTTCTAAAGTTAAGCCCATAGCAGGTAAATGTGCGTGCTCTTCCTCAAGCTCTTCAACGAATAAGATATCAGGTATGGCGAATTGGTAAGGTAGCTGAAAAAGTTGGGTTAGTAGCTCACCTTCTTCCATATCTATTAATATATTGGCATCACTAATTAGTAGCTGCTGCATTAAGCACCTCTAACTTTCGTTCTTTGTGAAAGCTTGAAAGTGATACCCCTAATAGTTCTGCTGCTTTAGATATACCAATGTAGTCTTCACTTAGCGCACGATATACTAGCTGCTTATAGAGGTAAGTAATCTCATGCGGATAAGGTTTGCCAGGTTCCTGAGTACGCCAGCCCTGCTTACCAAACCAAATAAACATATTCTTTTGGGTTTGATATGAAATTACACCAGACTGTGAAGCACGGTACAAAGAGGCAAGCATGCTTATGCCGTACTCATGCTTGAGCATGTATAGCTCTTGTGCTTCTAATTGAGTTCGGCTTTTACCTAAGTGTTGTATTAAGCTAGTGCTTGGTAATAAAAAAGCCCCTGCGAAGTGATTACATGCCTTTTCTTCATCAAGCTCTTCAGACAGTCGGCTGTGCAATACTAAGTGACCCAATTCATGAGCGAGTGTAAACCGTTGACGATCACCACTTTGTGCCGTAGAGATAACAACAACAGGTAGTCCATTAATGTTACCCGCGAGGCCATCAAACTTTTTACTTGTTTCTACATCAGTGCAAATTATCATTACACCTTTCGATTCCAGCGTATCAATCATGTCATGAATAGGATTTAAGCCTAAGCCCCATTCATTGCGCATAGTGGTGGCTACACCTTCTAGCTGCTCATATGAATCAATCACATCAGGTAATGTACTTGGTAGTGAAAATGGCGTAATAGGTTTAATTGAGTCTGGATAAAAGTTTAAAAGTTCTTGCCAGCGCTCAGCCTGATCTAAAACATCACCATTTATACGATCTAAAATTTTCTGTGGTGTGCTTGCACGCTTACGATATTCCACACCTTCTAACTTTACTTTTATAGGACGGAAAAAGTATTCAGTGCGCACTTCAAGTGCGCTTGCAAGTTTTAATAAATTAGAAGAAGACGGCATAGCAGTACCATGCTCATATTTTTTTATAGCATTGGCGGATACACCAACTGCGGTAGCTAGTGCTTGCATTGATAGGCCTGAGGCTTTTCGGGCACGAGTAAATCGTTCAGCAAACATGTGTATGTACCTCGTGGTTTATAAAATTCATATATTTGTCGCAAATATAAACCATTGGTGTATTTTTGTCCATAAACATCAATAGTACTTATGTAGCTGAGATATACTACTGGTTTTATTTATACGAGAAGTTTAAAGGGATTATGTAGTAAACTAGGAGCCATTAGTTGAGGTGATAAATCGAAGTTATTCACCCAGTACCCCACGCAGTACCCCATGGTGTTATGGGTTGAAATAAAAGGTTTATAAATCAAATGAGTAGAGCAGGAATACAGTGGTTCCCTGGGCACATGAATAAAGCCCGCAATGAAATTAAAGAAATAATGCCACAAATGGATGTGATCATTGAAGTGCTTGATGCGCGCATTCCCTACAGTAGCGAAAATCCAATGGTGGCTACCTTGCGTGAAGGCAAGCCGGTCATCAAAATTATGAACAAAGCTGATTTAGCTGATCCTAAAATGACTCAAATCTGGAAAGATTATTTTGAGCAAGAAAATGGTGTTAAAGCTATTTCTTTTGGACATGATAAAGCGGCTGAAGTACATCGTATTAATGAACTTTGTAAAAAGTTAGTGCCGCATAAAGTAGGTGCTGATAAGCAAATTAAAGCCATGATAATGGGTATTCCTAACGTGGGTAAATCTACGTTAATTAATGTATTAGCTGGGCGTATAGTTGCAAAAACAGGTAATGAGCCTGCGGTAACGAAAGCACAACAACGCATTAAGCTTGAAGACGGTATTATGCTTTACGATACGCCAGGTATGCTTTGGCCAAAAGTAGAGAATGAAAACTCAGGTTATCGCTTAGGCGCTACCGGTGCCATTCGTGATACGGCGCTTGAGTATGAAGAAGTAGCAAGTTACACCGCTGAGTACTTATTGCGTGCATACCCTGAGCTTTTAAAAGCACGTTATAAAATTGCCGAACTTCCTGAAAGTGATTGGGAGTTTGTTGAGATGGCGGGTAAAAAACGTGGTTGTATTCGTGGTGGTAACCAAATAGACACATACAAAATGTCTGAAATACTAATCAACGAATTACGCGACGGTATTATTGGCCGTATTACGATGGAAACCCCGCAGATGCGTGAGGAAGAAGAAGTAATGGTTGCTGGTTTACGCGCTGCAGCAGAAGCTAAAAAAGCAGCTAAAGAAGAAGAAAAGCTGCAACGCCGGGCACGTGCTCGTAAAAATCGTCGTTAATATTTAACCTGAGCTCAGGTTATTTAATTAAAGTAATTTAGTTTTACTAGGGTCTGTTGAACTTTGCGGATTAAAATTTGTTCAAACTAGGGGCTATTTAATCGCGGCGCGAGATTTGTAACCTAGTGGGCTAAGTCAAAACCGAGCAACAAAGAGTAAATAGCCCCTAGGAAGAACCCTTTGGGCAGCGCCTGTTTGGCATTAATGCTACGTTATCGCCCATTTATGTGGAATAACCACACTGCATAGGCCTTGCCTAAATACCAAACAAACTGCTGCAAATTTAACCTTGAAAGATCAACAGACCCTAAATTACAGACATAAAAAAAGCCCGTAAGGGCTTTTTTAGTTTCATATCTACCGTCACCGATATGAGCAATGTAGCAAGTAAAATAGTAGGGCGGTTACTCATCATCAACATCAAGGGGCGTTGCGGTTCATAACAAGTAACCATAGCTGTTTACGTGCGCCACACGTTGTTCCAGGGTCAGAAACAATAAATCAATTCATTCCTTAACAAGTGGTATGCAATCCGTCTTGTTGATATTGATTATCAGTTAGATCTAACTATCTGTCAACACCTAAATACAAATAATTCTTATTATTGCTCTGTTTGTTTTTTATTCATATATAAATCATCTAGTTTGCACTAAAGTGAGCGCTCTTATTTCAGCCAAGCAATTTAGACTCACGCGGTAGCACGTTAGAAATTGGTGAGTCAGACCTGCTTGGTACAAGGCTAAGTGTTTACATTCCAAAATAATAAGAGCATTAAACATGACGTATTCAGTAGTTATAGTTGAAGACGAAGTAGAAGTAGCACAACTATTAGCACAATATTTGTTGCTACCCAATGGGGTAGCCGGTAATCAAACGCCCAAGCAAAGTTTAAGACAGGCACAGTATCAAGTTGTAGGCATTGCAGGTAATTTAAGTACAGCAACAGCTTTATTGCATGCAATCGAACCCGATTTAATTTTACTTGATATACATTTACCTGATGGTAATGGCTTAGACTTGTTGAGTGATTTACGACGACGAACACTTAAAAGTGAAGTGATGTTGTTAACCGCAGCTAAAGAGATTGAAACGCTAGAAAAGGCAATGCAGTTAGGTGCATGCGACTTTTTAGTAAAGCCTTTAATGTTAAATCGACTTGATCAAGCCCTTGCACGGTTTGAATCACGTCAGCAATGCTTTTCTGATGCCAGTGAAGTAACGCAATCGATGGTTGACACATTATTTGGCTCAAAGCAGCAAACTAAGACATCTGTTCGTTTACCAAAAGGGGTTGATCAACTTACCTTACAAAAAATACATGATGCGTTTGTAGAGCACGCAACTTCTGCATTTACCGCTCAGCAAATGGGCGATTTGGTTGGCGTTAGCCGCTCTACAGCACGCCGGTACTTGGAGTATTTACTGGAGTCAGGCAAGTTAACAGCTGACCAAAATTATGGTGGTATTGGACGTCCGGAGCGATGTTATAAAATAAGGAAGTAACTTTGTGTAATTAAAGTTAGTTATGTAAACTTAATTATTTCAGCGACTTAGGTTTTATTCTTTATCTTTAATTATCCATGAATTCTAATTGTAAAAAAAATATATTGAATTGATTGCATTTTAAGCGGCTTGTATGGTGATGTTCGCTTTAAGTGATGTTATACTCCTGCCGAATAATTTATCGACTTTATTAAGAGTAAAATTAATGGCAGATTTATCGAAGTACAGAAACATTGGTATTTTCGCGCACGTTGATGCGGGTAAAACCACGACTACTGAGCGTATCCTAAAGCTTACTGGTCAAATCCATAAAACAGGTGAGGTTCATGATGGTGAATCTACTACTGACTTCATGGAACAAGAAGCTGAGCGCGGTATTACTATTCAGTCTGCGGCTGTAAGCTGTTTCTGGAAAGATCACCGTTTTAACGTTATCGATACTCCTGGACACGTTGACTTCACAGTTGAAGTTTACCGTTCACTTAAAGTATTAGATGGCGGTGTTGGTGTGTTCTGTGGTTCTGGTGGTGTTGAACCACAATCAGAAACTAACTGGCGTTATGCTAATGATTCAGAAGTTGCACGTATTATCTTCGTTAACAAATTAGACCGTATGGGTGCTGATTTTTACCGTGTAACTGAGCAAGTACGTAAAGTACTTGGCGCAACTCCACTAATCATGACTCTACCAATTGGTATTGAAGATGAGTTTGTTGGTGTTGTAGATGTTTTAACTAAAAAAGCATACGTTTGGGATGACACTGGTCTTCCTGAAAACTACGAAATCACAGATGTTCCTGCTGACATGGTAGAGCAAACAGACGAGTATTATGAAATGCTTGTTGAAACTGCCCTTGAGCAAGACGATGCACTACTTGAAGCTTACATGGAAGGTGAAGCACCTTCTTTAGAAGACATCAAGCGTTGTATCCGTAAAGGTACTCGTGACCTTGCTTTCTTCCCTACATACTGTGGTTCTGCGTTTAAGAACAAAGGTATGCAGCTTATTCTTGACGCTGTTGTTGACTACTTACCATGTCCTACAGAAGTTGATCCTCAACCTCTTATGGATGAAGAAGGTAATGAAAATGGCGAGTTTGCAGTAGTATCTACTGACGAACCTTTCAAAGCGCTTGCATTCAAAATAATGGATGACCGTTTTGGTGCATTAACATTCGTACGTATTTACTCAGGTAAACTAAACAAGGGTGACACTATCCTTAACTCGTTTACTGGTAAAACTGAGCGTGTTGGCCGTATGGTTGAGATGCAAGCAGATGACCGTAACGAATTAACTAGCGCACAAGCTGGTGACATCATTGCTATCGTAGGCATGAAAAACGTGCAAACTGGTCACACTCTATGTGATCCTAAGCACCCAGTAACACTTGAGCCAATGGTATTCCCAACTCCAGTAATCTCGATTGCTGTACAGCCTAAAGATAAAGGCGGTAATGAGAAAATGGGTGTTGCTATCGGTAAAATGGTTGCAGAAGATCCATCTTTCCAAGTTGAGACTGATGAAGATTCAGGCGAGACTATCCTTAAAGGTATGGGTGAGCTTCACTTAGATATCAAAGTAGATATCCTTAAGCGTACTTACGGCGTAGACCTTATTGTTGGTCAACCACAAGTTGCTTACCGTGAAACTATCACTAAAGAAATTGAAGATAGCTACACGCATAAGAAACAATCTGGTGGTTCTGGTCAGTTCGGTAAAATTGATTACCGTATCAAACCAGGCGAAGTTGCTTCAGGCTTCACGTTTAAATCATCAGTAGTTGGTGGTAACGTACCTAAAGAATTCTGGCCAGCAGTAGAGAAAGGCTTTAAATCAATGATGGGTACTGGTGTTCTAGCTGGTTTCCCTGTACTTGACGTTGAAATTGAACTTTTCGACGGTGGTTTCCATGCCGTGGATTCATCTGCAATCGCATTCGAAATCGCTGCTAAAGGCGCTTTCCGTCAATCGATCCCTAAAGCGGGCGCACAACTTCTTGAGCCAATCATGAATGTTGACGTGTTCACTCCAGAAGATCACGTTGGTGATGTTATTGGTGACCTTAACCGTCGTCGTGGCATGATGAAAGACCAAGAAGCTGGTTTAACAGGCAGCCGTATTAAAGCTGACGTACCGTTATCAGAAATGTTCGGTTACATCGGTACACTACGTACAATGACATCTGGTCGTGGTCAGTTCTCTATGGAGTTCTCACACTACGCTGCATGTCCAGCTAACGTAGCTGAAACTGTAATCGCTGCAGAAAAAGAGAAAAAAGCTGCTAAGTAATTAGCTCTTTAACTCTTTAAAAAAACCCGCACATGTTGCGGGTTTTTTATTGCCTATAATTTAGGGGAGTAGCGTTATAGAGGAATTTAATACCAATCTGCTTATGTATGGGGTCTATTTAACGTTAAGGAAATTACACTAGAACTAGGCAAAAATTTTTGTATCTAGTTGTTCTAAATAAAAAATTTTTAACGACGTTATAGTGCAATTTAATTCGGTAAATTGATCAAAGATTTATGCAGGTTGGTATAATTCGTTAAATTGCGCAAAGATTTATGCAGATTGGTATTACATAGGTATTAAATTACTTAAGATTATTATTACTGAGTGCATAAAAGATAGCTCTAGGTTAACTAATAGATAGAAAGTAATTTTATTTAGATAACAAAAAGGAGCGATTAATCGCCCCCTTTTATTTTTTAACGCGCTAATTAACCTTTCTTTATAGCTTTAGCTTTTAGCGCTTTTATCTTTAGTCCGCGTGGCTCACTAAAAGACTGTATAGGCATGGTAACCAATTGCTCTTGTGGTAGTGCTGGTATTGTTTGTGGGTAAACACCTTCCTTTGGTACCGAAATTTCTTTTAGGTGAGTTTTAAGCGCTTCTAGTGTTGAATCGTTATCAACTTCGCTAGGGCAAATAAATATACCTAATTTTCTTAGCTGTACACCGAGTTTAATGCTACTGGTATAACGGATAATCGGAGCACCCAGTACCAAGCCTAATAATATAGGCGATAACCACCAGAAGAATACTGGCGTGAAGTAGTAAGCAATACTGCCCCATGCAATAGCTACAATAGTTGAAAATAACGTATAACCAAACGCTTCTTTCCAAGGAACCATACGACCTTCACGAGGCTGAGCATCCCACTTTACTTTTTTACCTAAAAACACGCAAACTACAAAGTAAGCATGAAATACCATCATTAATGGGGCAACAATAATAGCAAATACGGTTTCAATGATTGAGCCTAGTATTAGCTTAATTGAGCCACCAAAGCGTTTGTTTCTATGTATTAGAGTGACAATTATGCCCATTAGCTTAGGCATTAATAAAATAACGATAGTTAAGTACAGCAGTGAATCAATAAGATCCGTTTTAGCTATTTGCCATGTAGGGAATAACTGATAAACACGGTTAAAGTATACATCACTATTTAATGCGCGAGTCACTGCATCAATTGTGCTGAGCGCTAACATTGAGAGCCAAATTAGCGACGAAATATAAGCTGTTGCACCTAATAAAAAGTGTAGCTTACTCATTAGTTTTAATTTTGACGACGACAACAAGCCTAAGTGCTGAATATTACCTTGCACCCAGCGTCTATCGCGTACAGCGTAATCTAGGATATTACTTGGTACTTCTTCGTAGCTACCTTCAATATCTGATAGCAACAATACATCCCAACCAGCACTGTGAAGTAGTGAAGCTTCTACAAAGTCATGACTTAAAATTTCGCCACCAAAAGGTGCATTACCTTTAAGTGTAGGTAAGCCACAGCAGGTTATAAATGCTTCAACTCTAATGATTGCATTATGACCCCAGTAGTTTGCTTTATCAGTTTGCCAAAAAGCAGAGCCAGTAGCGAGCATTGGGCTATACAGCACTGATGCAAACTGTAAAAAACGGCCAAAAAAGGTATCTTGACGAACAGGGATCGGAATTGTTTGAATAAGGCCTGCTTGTGGGTTATTGAGCATACTTGTAGTAAGCTCTAACATACATTTTCCGGTCATTACGCTATCTGCATCAAGCACAATCATATGGTCGTACTTACTGCCCCAGCGTTCACAAAAGTCGGTTAGGTTACCAACTTTACGATGTTTGTTATCTTCTCTGCGACGATAAAAAACGTGTTTTGCTGTATCACCTAAACGTTCACACAATGCATGCCATGCACTTAGCTCGTTTTTAGCTATTTCTGGGTCTTGCGTGTCACTTAATAAGTAAAAATCAAAGTTTGCAAGTTGACCTGTTTCTTTTAACGATTGCAGACTAACTTCAAAACCCGCGATAACACGGTGAGTGTCTTCGTTATAAATAGGCATTACAACAGCGGTTTTTTGGGCGTTAATTGCTTCACTATTAAACTCAATGGGTTTAATACGCTTTAGCGTAAGTGGGTCAATTCGCAATAGCTGTAATACAAAGCCGATTGTTCCACTACAAAAAGCAGTTACAATCCATGCAAAGGTGATTGAAAATAATACAAGTAAAGCATACTCAAGCAATGTCATACCGTTTGAGTTTAAAATTTCAAACATGATAGATATGCCGTAGCCCGATGTGCCAAGTGCCGCAATAGCAAATAGCCATACTCTTAGTGTTTTGAATGGCATTGGAGTGCCCTTACCTTTATTACTTGATGTCATTTGGGTACCAAACATAACTCCATACCTCGCTAATTTCTTTATCACGTAGTTTTAACAATAAACGCATATCAACGGGTTGATCGTCCTGTGGTGCAATTTTAAAGGCGACACGCCATCCTCGTGAATCAGGTAGTTTTTGTACGTTTACATCGGTTACTTCGCCCGTTGTAAGTTGAATGTCTGCATCGAGTTTTAATTGATCAGAAAGTTGATTTATTTCTGGACCTGTAAAATCAACAGTAAATTGACGATGACTTGGCGGCGGCGGGTTGTCTTCACCAGGTAAAGCGGCGCTACCGATTCTTGTGCGTAGTACGCGTGCTTTTTCGTGCTGAGTTAAAGCTGCATTAAAGGTCGTCATTTTGTAGCTTAGCTTTAATGAATCTCCAGCTTGCATTGGCTTTTCTGGTACCCAGTAACTGACGATATTGTCGTTAGTTTCTGTATCAGTAGGTATTTCTACAAGCTCTACACGGCCATTTCCCCATTCACCTTGTGGTTCGATCCATAGGCTAGGGCGGTTGTGATAATGTGCTTCGGTATCTAGATAATTATTAAAATCTCGGTCGCGCTGTGCTAAACCAAAACCTTTAGGGTTATTGTATGAAAATGATGTAACACTCAGTTGTGAAGGATTGTTAAGCGGACGCCATACCCATTTATCATCGGCAGATTGCGTTAGTAAGCCATCTGAATCATGAACTTCAGGGCGGTAATCGTCAAAAAATTTGGTGCTGTTTTCGCCGTGGTAAAACATGCTCGTTAGTGGCGCTACGCCGAGCTTTTTAATATCTTTACGCGCAAAAATCTGCATATCTACATCAACAAGCATGTTTGTTGTTGGATCAACATTAAACTTATAGGCACCAGATATAGATGGGCTATCAAGTAATGCAAAAATAGTAATATTTGTTTGCTCAGCTTTTGGCTTAACTAACCAAAATTCTTTAAATACTGGGAATTCTTCACCTGAATTTTCAGCAGTATCTATTGCTAAACCACGGGCAGACAAACCATAAACTTGATTAGGACCGACTACTCTAAAGTACGATGCACCCTGAAATACCATTACTTCATCTTTATATTCATTAGTATTTAACGGGTAATGTAAACGAAATCCTGCATGGCCTAATTGAGTGCCCGCTACACTTTTAGCTATTTCTTCTTGAAGTGGCGCTGCAGTTCCATCGTATTGATAAAAATCGGTGCTAAAAGGCAAGCGACTACGTTTTGAATCGCTATCAACTGTATTTATAGTGACAGGTGTTTTGTATAAAAACCCCGGATGGAATAGCTGTAGTTCGTAAAGACCTTCATCTTTCCAAACCGCTTTGTCCTTTTTAAAGCGAATTGAACGGTAATCTTGATAATCAATATTATTTAATGCTTCAAGCTCGATGCTTTTAGGCGCCACGTATTCTTCACTTGCTAACTTTTTAGCGCGAGCGCTAATTACGTCAAATAAGCTACTTTGTGGGATTGCTACATCAACGGTTGCAGCAATCGCTTGGTTGCTATTGCCCCAAGTCGAAAAAATAATAAGTAGACCCAGTAGTGGTGCTGACTTTTTTTGCCATTTAGGCAGGTTTTGGGTTAATTGTTTCATTCTCATTCCTTTATAAAAACACGACTTATTTTTACGTTCAGGGTAAATATTAATTTCTTTGTAAGTATCTTCTAGATTACTAATAGCAAGAAGTGGACCCTTTAAAAGTTTATATTTTTCAGTAGGTAAACTTATCACATGTAACTCATTGAGGTTTTTTGTATAAAATTCACTCAAATGTATGTAGTTGTTACTGATTAATTACTAGAAGATTTACAGATCGTATGAACATAGTACGTGGGGTTTAATGAAGCTTGTCTGAATTACATTTGTATAAAATAAAAAAGCCGCATGCGCGGCTTTTTAAATGTTGAGATTAAAGTTGGTTATTTCTTTTTGAATCTACGCACTATTGATAGTGGTGCTAAAAGAAGTGATAACCATAATAATGAACCTGAATCGTCATCATCAGAGCTCGCTTCAGTGATGTTAATTGTCACCGCTACCGAATCAGACACGTTATCTGCGCTATCTTTTGCTTGCACTGATAGTGCAATTGTACTTTCAACGTCAAAATCAAGTTCACCGGTTACAATAAGTTGACCTTGTTCATTAACTGTAATTATCTCACTACCCGACACTATAAATTCAACCACTGGCGATACATCCGCATTCGGATCACTGAATTCAAGCGTGCCGATAATTGTGTCAATTGCGCTATTTTCATCAATTGCAAAAACTTGGTCAGCAGCAATTATTGGTGTTTGTTCCTCAGGAGTTAAAATTACCTCAGATTTAATATCAATAATTACAGGATCGTGATCTGATGCGCGGTATGCACTTTCAGAGTACAAGCTAGATTGTTGCCCTTCGCTTTTAAACTCTACATTGTAATCAAGTGAAATAGGTTCATCTGCGTTGATATGCCAATCTGTTGCGGAGACAATTTTGTTTAGTAGTGATTGGGTCGCTACTGCATGATCTAAACTACCTGCACGACCAGAGAAGCTATAAGAGTAACCAAGTGTATTGCCATCAAGCTCTGCAACTACATTTTTATATCCTTTATCTGCAAATGCACGTATTGGATCTTCCATTGCGTAAGCATTCATATCGCCGACTAAAATAGTATCTTCATCGTCAACACCGGTTGGTTTGCTATCAAGCCAATTTGCGAATGCATTAGCACCTTCTGTGCGTATTTCATTCCAACAGCCTTGTCCATCATCTGAATCTGCATTGTTTCCAGAAGCACTACCACAGCTTTTAGATTTAAGGTGTGACACAGCAACAGTAAATACTTCATCAGTTTCTAAAGATTTAAAGCTTTGTGCAATTGGAGCACGGTTACTAAAATCAAATGGAGCCTCAGTCGTAATAGCAGCAGTACCTACTTCCTCTACCTTGTTAGCACGATAGATAAGTGCGGTAGTAATTGCATCGGTACCAATTTGATCTACGTTAAAGTCAACAAATGCATAGTTGTTAGTACTATCAGCTTCGTTTAATGCATTTACTAAGCTTGCAATTGCACTAAATTCGCCAAAGCCATCATTTTCGATTTCCATTAAACCAACAACATCGGCCTGGATAGCGCTAATTGCACTTACAATTTTAGCTTCTTGACGAGTAAGTTCAGCTTCTGAATCTGCACCTCGAGCTGTAGGAAACCCTTCACCTTGGCCATCACCATTAAAGTAATTAAGCACGTTAAAGCTAGCCACACGTAAATCTGCTTCAGCATTAAGCTCTGGCGCATCTTCACGTGCATTTGTCGCAATAAACTGAGGCGCTAAAGTTGGGTGAATTCGGTAAAGGCCAAAGCTATAAGCAAGTGCCCCTGTAACAGTATTTACTGTATCGCCAGTGCGTAATGTATTTTCTGCAGATAAGCCTGGAGCTGGGTAAGCTGTCGGGTCTAAGTTTTGTACTGTAGAGCCATCATCTAGTAAAATCTTTTTAAGTAGATTTTCTGTTTCAACTGCATTAGCTGCATCTCCAGGTAATGCAATTTGAGTCCCTTGATATAAGCGCTCTGTAGCTAATTCAACTTCACCATATCGACCAAGACCAAAGTTATTAGTGACTATTAATGGTTGCTCTAATGTAACTAGCATACCTTCAAAAGCTTCTAAATCAGTTGTATCAGCTAAAGGTAAAGTGATTTTTGTAGCTGCTACAGCTAAACCTGTATCACAAATTGCTACTTGGCTTACGCTGCCAATTTGTGTTGCATCAAAATACTCTTCAACAGTCCCTTGTACGCGCACATGGTCACCAACATTTACATCAGTATCTGCATAATAAACAAATACACCTTCAGAGCTTAGTGGGTTGGCATCTATATCAGCAGCAAGTGAGCTAACAAAAAAGCCTTTTAGTTGATCATCACCTTGAAGATCTGCGGTTACAACACCCTCAAGTTCTACTAATGTATCAACAAGTGGGCTTGCAGAGCCATCACCTTGAATAGCGTTAATTAAAACTTTCTCTGCACCACAAACAAGTGGAACAAGTGGTTCTGGCTCAGGCTCTGGTTCAGGTGTTGTTCCACCATTACCTGCGTGCGCACCTAATCCATCAAAATCATCTTTTTCAAACTGCACCCATTCTTCACTTGGATTAAATGCTGCATCTGGTGTTGTTCTACCTACAGTAATGCTGTCTTTACGACGAAGTGTTTTATCTTGTGTTTGTACTCCACCTTCAGACCAAAAAGAACCTGGATCTACACCACGCTGCCCAAAGCTGTCCACTACAGTACTGCCTTGTATTAAAACTAATGCATCATCACCATTAAAGTTAGCAACACTATGTTCTAAATCGGCTTTGCCTTTTAGATCATCATTTGAGCTTGAATTAACAATAACTAAGGTGCTGTTAGCAGCTAAAGTACCAGACAGATCAAGAGTTGATTGAATTGTTGTTTTACCATTTACATATAAATTTAATGAGTATTGATCAAGGGCTAGCGCAGATGACGAGTTATTATAAAGCTCAATCGCTTTATTATTACTGCTTCCTTCAACATATTCAGAAATGATTAGATCAGCGGATGCTGGAGCACTTAAACTTGCTATAATAAGTGCGAGTGGCGTTATTTTTGTTTTAAACATTTTTTATTATTCCCGTGTATTTAAACCCCAAATGGGGCACCAGTTTAGAGAATAAATATGACGGAAATAATACAAAAATGTAAACGAATGTGAATAAAAAGGCGGTTTTCCGCCTTTTTATAAATTTTTTACTTTTTAGCGAGGTATTGTGCGGCTTGCTTTGCAAAGTAGGTTAAAATTCCATCGGCACCTGCGCGTTTAAAGGCAAGTAAAGATTCCATTATAGTCGCCTCTTCGGCCAGCCAACCATTATCAATTGCCGCCTTGTGCATTGCATACTCTCCACTTACCTGATATGCGAAAGTAGGTACACCAAATTCGTCTTTCACACGGCGTACAATATCTAGATAAGGCATGCCAGGTTTCACCATGACCATATCAGCACCCTCTTGTAAGTCTAATGCGACTTCACGTATTGCCTCATCAGAGTTAGCAGGATCCATCTGATAGGTTTTTTTATTGGCGCCTTTTAAGTTTCCAGCAGAGCCTACCGCATCTCTAAAGGGTCCATAGTAGCTAGACGCATATTTAGCAGAGTAGGCCATAATACGAGTATGAATAAATCCATCTGCTTCAAGTGCTTCACGAATTGCAGCAATACGACCATCCATCATATCAGAAGGGGCAACAACGTCGGCACCTGCCTGTGCATGAGAGAGTGCTTGTTTAACTAAAATCTCTGTAGTGACATCGTTAATAACATAGCCTGAATCATCAATGATGCCGTCTTGCCCATGCGTCGTAAATGGGTCAAGTGCTACGTCAGTAATTACACCTAACTCAGGAAAGGCTTCTTTTAAAGCTCTTACGGTACGTTGCGCTAAGCCATCATCGTTATATGCTTCTTCGGCAAATAATGATTTTTTATCCGTAGGCGTTACCGGGAAAATAGCTATTGCCGGTACTCCAAGTTCGACCAACTCTTTAGCTTCAATGAGTAGCAAATCTATTGATAAGCGTTCAATACCTGGCATTGATTCAATTGCTTCGCGACGATCTTTACCATCAAGTACAAATACAGGGTAAATTAAATCGTTTACGCTAAGTTGGTTTTCGGCCATTAAGCGGCGAGAAAAATCGCTGCGACGCATTCTGCGCATGCGAGTATACGGGAAAAGGTCTAATCCTGATTGGGCCATATTAATATGCTCCTACTGTGGTAATGGAAAAGTGATTACTTGATTACGGCCATGCTGCTTTGCGTAATAAAGCGCTTTGTCGGCGCACTCAGTGAATATTTGAGGATTGCTAACATCATCAGCAATACTGGTGTATATACCTGCGCTAATTGTAAATTGAATATCGTTATTGGCAACCGTTACAGTGCTTGCTGAGATAGCAGATCGTATTTTTTCTGCTATATCTTGTGCACCTTCATTGGGGGTATTAGGTAATAACACCACAAACTCTTCGCCGCCGTAACGGGCAACTTCATCTAGTGGGCGCTTTAAATGATCTTTTATAAGGTCAGATACAGCTCTAATAACTTGGTCGCCAATAATATGTCCGTATGTATCGTTGATGGCTTTAAATCGGTCTATATCTAGCATAACAATGCTAAGCGGTGTTTGTTCTCGACGAGAGCGGCGAAGCTCCATTACGAGTTTTTTATCAAAAAAGCGTCTGTTTTTTATTCCGGTTAAAGCATCTTCGGTATTAAGTAGCTCAAGGGCCCGGTTTTTTTCTTCAAGCTCTCTGAGCGTAATTTGCAATTCAAAGGTGCGTTCGTCCACTTGTGATTCTAGTTCTTGGTGTGTTTTTTCTTGTAACTTTAAGCGCTCTTTAAGTAGCGTATCTTGGGCTGCATTTTTAGCAATCAAGGTTTGTTGAGCAGTTACTTCTTCATCACGCTGTAAAATAAATAATTTCATAACGCTGTAGCATAGACAAACAGTGCAACTAAAAAAGCATACAAATACAAATGCGAGCGAACTTCTGCTAAATGCGTATAGCCCCACTACTGCAACAGTAAAATAAAGCATCACAACCAAGAAAAAAACTAATACGAGCAGTAGCGCTTTATTAGGTTTAGAAGGCGTTATACGCATGCACATAAGTGTAGTTGCAATATAAAAGCCTAAAACGATTGGGATAGTAGTTAAGCAAAATACTGTCACTATATGGTTTGGAAGTAACCAAATAAATAATAACGAAATGGCAAAAGCGTTAACTATAACTTTTTGAACAGTTAGTAAAAACGATGGCCGTGGATGGCAAATTTGCTTTTGCAAGGGCAAAAACATTAAAGTAATAAGCATGAGTAATACAGGGATCATAACTTGCTGTAACGCTGGCAAGTTAGGATGAATATATCTTAAGCCAAAACCACAAAGATAAGCTAATACACTGTCTAACGTGAGAGTTATAACACCAGTATAAATAAAATACCGTTTACGTGAAAAACCATATAAAACTAAGCAGCTGACACCTAAAGAAAATATAAAACCAATTAATAAGCCATAGAGTAAATTAAGTTTACCTTTATGTGCTAAATAAGCTTCTGGTTGCCATAGTGTTAAAGGGACTCGCAAACCTGAGCTATTCGCCACTTTCATTATAATAACCGTTTCGCTATTTGCAGGGCTGATCAGTTTAACTAATAAAGATTCACTCTTGATCGTACGTTTATCAAGGGTATAGGCATCACCGATTTGGGTGTAAGAAAGTAATAGCGAGTTATGTAACTGATATACTTGGACGTCGTTTAGCAGGGGATTGTTTAGCGATAATAGTTGCTCGGTATTATAACCAAGAGGGTTTTTTATTTTAAATTTTATCCATACAGAACGCTGCTCAAGGCCTAAATTAAGAGGTTTTCCTATATTTTTTTGCCACTTTATATCGCCACTTTGCTGTGCATTTAATAGCGACGTAGGTTTAAATGAGTAGTATAGATTATTGATGTTTTGAGATCTGAAATCATCTTTTATTACGACGGGGTTTGCGAAAGAGCAAAAAGTGCAAAGGAATATTAGTAGGCTTAATAATGCCTTTGCATAGGCCATTAACGATCTAATAAACCAAAAACACGATAAAAGTTTTCTGTAGTTTTGCGAGCTATTACTTCTTCATTTGTTTGATAAAGTTGTGCGACTGTTTGGCAAATGTAAGGGAGTAGGGCTGGTTCATTTTTACGTGATTTAGGCTTTGGTTTAACTGTTCGTGGGATTAAAAATGGCGCATCAGTTTCTATTAATAATCGTTCTAGAGGAATACTAGGCACTAGCTGTTGTAGCTCTTTACCACGGCGTTCATCACATACCCAACCTGTTATACCAATATAAAGACCTAAATCTAAATATTGCTGAAGAGCTACTGAGTTACCCGTAAAGCAATGAAGTACACCGCGAATATCAAATTCTTTGAGAATACTCAACATATCGTCACTTGCATCACGTTCATGTAAGTAAACAGGTAAATCTAACTTTTCGGCAAGTACTAACTGGCGTCTAAAAACACTACGTTGTACATCGCGAGGCGAAAAGTCACGGTTATAATCAAGGCCGCATTCACCAATCGCTATGACCTGCTTATTATTTGCAAGGGTAGTTAATTGTGCTTCTAATTCATTCGTCGCCGATTTAGCATCATGCGGGTGCACACCCGCCGTAGAATATTGAAGATGTTTTATCGCAAGTTCAAGTGATTGCTGACTACTAGCAATATCACAACCTATAATAAGCATATTTGTAACACCCGCTTCATTGGCATGGGTAATTACATCATGATGCTGGTCATCAAATTGATGATTAGTTAAGTTAACTCCAGCATCAATTAAAGTATATGACATTATTTAGTGCGTTTAACGCGAATAGAGCGGTTTTTACCCTCTTTCTTCAATAGAAAAGAGCTGAATGCACCGCGGCTAATTACAATTGTATCGTCTTCTTTTAAACGCATGCTGTCAGAGCCAATTTGACGCCATTGTTGACCGTTATCTAGCGAAATAATTAACTCGCCATAAGCTGCTTCTTTCACTGAAGTAACCATAGCTTTAATTTCAGTCTCTTTTTCTACCTGTGATTCTTTGTGCTCTAAGCCAAAATCGTCAGTTTTTGCCTTTACTTGCATTGGTGCAGCAGCTACGACTTGAGGTACATTGTTAGCTGTTGGTGGGGTGAGCGTTTTTGTTATTGTTGGCTTTGTTAGTGATTTACCAGCAATTGTATTGTCATAGCAAAGCAATCGGCTAAAGTCATTTTCAATAAAGCTACATGCTTGTAACGCTTGAGTATTAAATTGCGTTTGCGCAGCAAAGGTAGGTGCACTTATTAAAACCAATAATGAGAGTAGTTGTTTTTTCATTTTATTCCTCAGATTCTTTTTGTGGTTTGGCGGTATAAAATTTTGCTAAAATCAGACCTAGTTCAAACAAAAGAAGCATCGGAAATGCTAATAATGTTTGTGATAATACGTCGGGCGGTGTTAAAAACATTGCTACTACAAATACACCCACCACAATATAAGGGCGCTTTTCTTTTAAGCTTGTTGTTGTTGTTGCACCACTCCAGCATAGCAGCATTATTGCCACTGGAATTTCGAAAGCGACACCGAATGCAAAAAATAGTTTTAATACAAACCCTAAATAGCTACTTATATCTGGCGCAAGAGTCATCATCTCTGGGCCGGTACTTGTAAAAAAGCCTAAAATAATTGGCAGAACTACAAAATAACAAAAAGCTATGCCGCCATAAAATAATATTATACTTGAGGCGAGAATGGGCATGAGCATTTTCTTTTCGTGCTGATATAACCCCGGTGCTATAAAGCCCCAAATTTGATGCAATATCCATGGAATCGACGCAAATAAAGCGACAAATAAAGTAAGTTTGAAAGGTGCAAAAAAGGGTGCAGTTACATCGGTTGCAATCATAGTCGCAGTACTTGGCAAATGCGAAACTAACGGCTGTGCAACAAAGGTGTAAATGTCATTCGCAAAATATACAATGGCAATAAAAATAACAAAAATACTCAATAGTGCTTTTATTAGCCGATCACGTAACTCAATTAAATGCGCTACAAACCCCGATTTTACTTCCTCAGCCATTATTTTTTATACCATGTAGTAAGTTGACCGCAAAGTGAGAGATAAATTTCACTTTTTTTCATCAAGTTGTTGGTTATTTGGTGTATCAGGTTGTTTTTTCTTGTAGCTGTGAGTAACTGACTCAGCTGCTTTTTGTAGCTCTGTTAATGAGCTTTGTAGCTCAGGGCTTAAATCTTTTAGTTCTTGTTGTTCTGCTTTTTTAAGGTTTTCGTGAAGTTCATGAATACGCAGTTCTTCACTTACCTCAGCTTTTACCGAGTTGGCAACCGACTTAGCTGTTTTAATCCATTTACTCACTGTTCTAATAGCAACAGGTAAGCGCTCAGGACCGAGCACCACTAAGCCAACAATAAAAATAACAACAAGTTCCCACATACCCATACTTATTAAACCTTATTGTTATCTTTGGTTTTTTCAGTATTGATTGATTCGTCAGCGGTGCTTTTTTCTGATTGTTGAATTTGCTCTGATTTTTCTTGCTCGTTAGCTTGATCATCCGACATTGCTTTTTTGAAGCCTTTAACAGCGCCGCCAATGTCTCCACCCATACCGCGTAGCTTTTTTGTGCCGAAAAGTAAAACTATGATCGCCAAAACAATTAATAATTGCCAAATACTAATACCACCAAAACCCATGGTTTTCTCCAATATATAAAATGGTTAAATTTTTATTTTAAATACTAATTATACGCCCAATAGCGTAAATAGCACTTAGTTTATGCGCTGCGCCATGCTGCTATAAAGCTAATGGACGATAAGCCTATTGCAATACTTGCAGCTATTAAATCGTGTTGTAAATAACAAAGTGTTGCCATAATCATTGTAGCACTACCAAATAAACCTAAAATTAAAGATTTATAAGATACCTTTTGTTCTAGAGGCTGAACGTGTGGTGCACGCTTTAAATTTTGGTAAATTAGATCGGGTAACTCAGGCATTTTTTCAGCCCAAAATGGTAAGTTAGCATACATTTGTTTCAATATAGATAATGGGCCGACTTGTTGCTTTACCCAATCTTCTAGAAAGGGCTTTGCGGTTTTCCATAAGTCGAGTTGCGGATACAACTGACGCCCTAATCCCTCAACGTATAATAAGGTTTTTTGTAGTAGGACTAACTGTGGTTGTACCTGCATGTTAAAACGACGTGCAGTATTAAATAAATTTACGAGCACGTGACCAAATGAAATTTCAGCAAGGGGCTTATTAAATATAGGCTCGCATACAGTGCGAATCGCAAATTCAAATTCTTCAATGCTAGTATCGTGTGGTACCCAGCCAGAATCAACATGCAACTGTGCAACTTGGCGGTAATCGCGATTAAAAAAAGCGATAAAATTTTCAGCTAAATAGCGTTTATCTTCTTTGCTTAAAGTGCCAACAATGCCGCAATCAATACCGATATACATCGGGTTTTCAGGATGCTCGCGAGAAACAAATATATTACCAGGGTGCATATCGGCATGAAAAAAGCTGTCTCTAAACACTTGCGTAAAAAATACCTCTACGCCGCGTTCAGCCAATAACTTCATATTGGTGTTTTGCGCCATAAGCGCATCTTTATCAGATACGGGTATACCGTAAATACGCTCCATTACGAGGATATTACTGCGGCTGTAATCACTATACACTGCAGGGATATACAATGACTCAGAACCTTCAAAGTTACGCTTTAGCTGTATGCCATTGGCACCTTCTCGCATTAAATCGAGTTCATCAAGAAGCGTTTTTTTATATTCCTTAACAACCTCTACAGGACGAAGACGCTTTGATTCGTTATGGACTTTTGCAAGTACCTCTGCGAGCTTTTCCATCAGCGCCAAGTCGGCATTAATTTGCTCGTGAATATTTGGTCGAATGACTTTAATTACGACATCTTGCTCAATGCTGTGTTCATCAATCAGCTTTGCTGTATGTACTTGTGCTATTGATGCTGACGCTAATGGTGTTTGTGAAAACTCACTAAACAATTCGCTTATATCGTTAATTTCGAGTGCTTTTTCAATTATTTTTTGGGCTAGCTCACCTTCAAAAGGTTCCACTTGGTCTTGTAAAAACGCCAGCTCTAAAGCGATATCATGCGGAAGTAAATCACGACGGGTTGAGAGCATTTGACCAAATTTAATCCAAACAGGGCCAAGCTCTTGCAGTGCTAAACGTAAGCGCAAACCATGAGATTTTTCTTTGTGTTGATTACGTAGCCAAAATAAACTGCCGCGAGCTACTTTACCAAACCAAGGTATCTTATGTTTCGGAATTAGCTCGTCTAACCCATAGCTAAGTAACGTTTTGGTGATGTTATATAAACGTGCAGTCGACACAAAAAATCCTTAGCGGGTGTTTGAAGGTAAAAAAGAGTTTAAAAGGGCATTAATACGTTGCTCAACGGCAGCCACTTGCCCTTTGAGCTCTCTATTTGTTTGTTTAAACTGCTCAAGCTCTAATGGATGAATAGTAATTGCGAGCTCATCTTGGCATAAACTTGTAAGCATTGTACTTATTTTAGTGTTGGTTTTACTGCCGTTTTGTTTTAGTTTTTTTAAGTGCAGGTATAACTGCTGAGCGGGGGTATCGCC
The DNA here is from genome assembly GCF_056470645.1 of Pseudoalteromonas sp. TP27. NCBI lineage: Bacteria > Pseudomonadati > Pseudomonadota > Gammaproteobacteria > Alteromonadales > Pseudoalteromonadaceae > Pseudoalteromonas > Pseudoalteromonas sp. TP27. Next base: position 72,619 of record NZ_JARDAK010000006.1, read on the forward strand.
AATGTATTTAGAAAACTGCTCAGGCCAATCAATATCAATGCCTGAAAACGCATTACTATAAGTTTGCGCAATATTTAAGTCGCCTTGCAAGTCGAGCTTATCTTGGCGAATTAATTGGGTAAGCATTGCTGGATTTTTGAGCGCTAAAAGCGTCTCTATGTCGGCGCTGATCATACAATCTGCATTTTCATTGCTTTGGGCACTGTATAAGTGTAATTGCTCAGCGCTATAAACAAGTTGGATGCTTTGTTTCCAGTCTCTTACTTCAACCACTAAGCGCTGATGTTTAACTGAGCTTAGCTTTTGAGGTAATTGTGGGTCAAGGCTAAGTGCTTGATTTAGTATACGCTCAATAAGCGAGAGTACAAAGTTAGGTAACATAAAAAACTCAGATGTCATTGCACCATTATTGCTTTTTGCTGTTTTCTCAAGCGCCATAACTGCTAGCCTTAATATTTAAAACCACGATGCAGCGCAACAATTCCGCCAGTGAGGTTTTGATATGTTGTTTGCTCAAAGCCCGCATCTTCCATCATCGCTTTTAGCGTATCTTGATCTGGATGCATACGAATCGATTCAGCCAAATACTTGTACGACTCACTGTCGTTAGCAACAAGTTTACCCATTGTTGGCAATAAATTAAATGAGTAAAAGTCGTAAGCTTTGCTAAGTACTTCATGCTCTGGTTTCGAAAACTCTAAAACAAGCAATCGGCCACCTGGCTTTAAAATGCGGTACATAGAGCGCAGAGCTTTGTCTTTATCGGTAACGTTACGTAAACCAAAGGCAATAGTGATCACATCAAAACTATTATCTGGGAATGGTAGCATTTCGGCATTCATTTGTACGTAGTCGATATTGCCCACTAACCCAAGGTTATGTAGTTTCTCACGACCAACCTTGAGCATAGATGAGTTTATGTCACCTAATACTACTTGACCGGTTTCGCCCACTAATTGACTAAACTTTGCGGTTAAGTCGCCAGTGCCGCCGGCTAAATCGAGAACATGATGCCCTTTACGAACACCTGAGCTTGCAATAGTCTGACGTTTCCATAAACGATGCACCCCAAAAGACATTAAATCATTCATTACATCGTATTTTGCAGCTACTGAGTGAAATACATCAGCAACCATAGAAGCTTTATCGTTCTCGGCTACTGTTTTATAACCAAAATGCGTGGTCTTTTGTTCGGTTTCGTTCATGATTAATCTCTATCGTGACAATAGAGGTTAGTGTACTTTATTGTACGCAGTAGGTGCAATTTTAATATGATTTATCAGGTAATTTATTGCCCTGCAGTATAACTACTTTGACCTAATGAGCGTGCTTTAAAAGCGGCATGAGATGCTTTTTTTGCCAATTGATTAAAATCATCATCTTGTTGATGCTGAGCAATTCCAAGCGATAATCCTATGCTAGGCAATTTGGTGCCTGTTTTTGAACTAACAAAGCGAAGCTTTTCGACTCCATTTCGGACTTTCTCAGCAATAACATTGGCTGTATCTGGGTCTATGTCGGCTAATAAAACAGTAAATTGATCTTTCGCTGTACGGCCAGGTAAACCACTTTGAAAAACATATTTTTGTACTTGCTTAGCTACTTTATTCAAAATGACTTCACCAATAATATCACCGTGATTTTCAGTAAAATGATCAAGATTATCTATTTGAATCGCTATAGCGCAGATAGATTTTTTCTGATTAGTCCATACTTGGGTTTGTTGGGTTAAATAATGGCGCTTATAAAGCCCTGTTTGGCTATCAACTATATATTGTTTTCGAAGGTATGTTAGCTGCTTTTGTGTTTTTTCGTGTAGTTGCTTAGCTTTACCTAGTTCTTGCTTAAATTGCTTATGTTGATTTAGTAATTCAGTGGTTTGATTATGAAGTACCTCAAGCGCTTGACGGCTTTGCTCTATGTTGTTCTCATCTAGCGAATGTACGCAATCACTTACATGACCCGCAAAGCGAATTATTTGCTTTTCAGTGGCTTGAGAATTTTGAGAAAGTGAATTTATAACACCATCAACGTTTTGAATCATGCTGACTTGCGCTGCGTGACCCGTATTTAAAAACTCAGCATGTAGCTGTTCAATTAAAACGCTGTCAATACTATCTTCAACCGCAATAGCGCGATCTAAGGCTTTATTGAGCTTAATATTAGTCTGGCTGGTGTAGGTATAAACAACCTGATAATTAAGTGGCGTAGGAGGGAGCGAATAGCGCTCTAAAAACATACACACTTTAGTCATTTTTTCTTGAGCAATAGCCATGGAATCATGGAACATCATTTTAAATACCAACTAAGTACGCATAAGTGCAAATTTTAAATATCTCATTCCATGAGGCGGTTATGCATCCAGCTTTTTATTATTTTTTACTACAGTAATCGTTATGCGAACTATTTAAAAGTAAAAAAGGAGAGTTAGGATACTTAAATTTAACTTTAACGACTCAACCGCTGCTTTTCTCATCAATTAGACTGGTTTTTAGCTGTGTTAACGTAAGTAATACTTTAATTACACTTATTGTTTGTAATGTTTTAACGCGTCAGTTTGTCTCATTTACTTGCTATTTATTTACCCTACGATAGTTTTATGAAATCTATTGCATCATCAAGTTACATAATAATGAATTATTTTTTACCAAAAACGCTTCGCCAATCTCTTCTTGGTATAACAATTTTATGCTCATTAAGTGCATGTCAAATAACCATGCCTAATGCGAATGAACAGTTTACTCAAGTCGCTCAATCTATTGTTCAATATAGAGAAAGTATAAATCCTTATAGTAGTTCAAAGGGCGTTGACGGTTACCTACTAGCAAATTTGTCGCCAGAATCTTTAGCGCAGCAATATAAAAATAAAACGCAATTACTCGCTGATTTAGATGCCGTAAACGCAGCGAAACTGAGTGACGAAAATCAGATTAACTTAAGTATTATTCGCGCTCAGGTACAAAATAGCGTGGACGAATATGTGTTTAACGCACATTACATGCCGCTTACATCAGAGTACGGTTTTCACTCTGGGTTGTCGTACATCATTAATAGCTCTCAATACAAAGAAGAGCAAGATTTAGAAACATATCTTGCACGTTTGGCGCAAATACCGCGATTTTTTCAACAAAACATACATTGGATGAAAAAAGGACTCGAAACCGGTCTCACCCAACCAAAAGCTGTATTAGAAGGGTACGAAGACTCTATAAATACGTATATTGTTGATGATGTAACCCAATCAGAATTTTATAAACCGTTTTTAACTAATACTGCTAGCATAAGCGAGAGTGATTTTTATGCACTTCAACAGCAAGCTAAAACAGTTTTAAAAAATAAAGTAATACCAGCATATAAAGGCTACTTAACGTTTTTCACTGAGCAGTATCGGCCAGGTGCTCGCACAAGTATTGGTATTTCAGAAACTCCTAACGGTAAAGCTTTTTATAAAAACCGTACTAAGTATTACACCACTACCGACATGACACCAAAAGAGATCCACGAGTTAGGCTTAAAAGAAGTTGCTCGTATTCGCGGTGAAATGGAAGATGTAATTAAAGAGGTGGGATTTAAAGGCACGTTTGCCGAATTTATCCACTTTTTACGTACTGATCCGCAGTTTTACGCAACAACACCTGAGCAGCTTTTAAAGGAGGCAGCCTACATTGCTAAAAAAATGGATGCGCAACTGCCTAAGTTGTTTCATACCTTACCGCGTAAACCTTATGGCGTAGCACCCGTACCAGCAAGCATTGCCCCTAAATACACAACAGGTCGATATTCTGGTTCTAATCGAGATGATGAAGCCGGATACTACTGGGTTAATACCTATGCATTAGATAAACGTCCACTTTATGTTTTAGAAGCGCTGACTCTGCACGAAGCTGTGCCGGGACATCATTTGCAAATATCACTCAATGCTGAGCTTGAAAATCTGCCGAGCTATCGTCGTGATGCCTATTTATCGGCATTTGGCGAAGGCTGGGGGCTTTACTCTGAGTATTTAGGTTTAGAAGCGGGCTTTTATCAAGACCCATATAGTCGTTTTGGTCGCTTAACTTATGAAATGTGGCGAGCAGCACGTTTAGTTGTTGATACGGGTATGCATATGTATGGCTGGAGTCGCGAGCGTGCAATGAACTTTATGAGCGAGAACACAGCGCTTTCGCTGCACAATGTTAAAACAGAAACAGATCGTTATATATCGTGGCCAGCACAGGCACTATCATACAAAATTGGTGAATTAACTATTAAGCGTTTGCGTGTTGAAGCCGAGCAAGCACTTGGGAAAAATTTCGATATTCGCGAATTTCATCATCAGGTTTTGCGCCATGGTTCAGTGCCCTTGTCGGTATTAGAAACACAAGTACGTTTATACATAAAAAATGAGCTTACTAAGTTACAAAACTAGTCTTGTAAGGGGTATAAACCTTGAACAAACAAAGGTGTTGTGTCATTTTGACAGCAACACCTTTTTTATACCAAGAGACTTAGGGCGTGTTGACCTTTCGTGATTGATTTTGCAGCAGACTGTTTGGTATTTAGGGAAGGCAGAGCCTATGTAGTGTGGTCATTCCCCATAAATAGGCGATAACGCAGCATAAATGCCAAACATGCGCTGCCCTTTGGGTTCTTTCTAGGGGCGATTAACTTTTTGTTGCTCGGTTTTTACTTAGCGCACTAGGTTACAAACCTCGCGCCGCGATTTAATCGACCCTAGATTGAACAAATTTCAATCCACAAAGATCAATACGCCCTAGTAATAGAGCTTATTTTAACGACTCTAATCGTCAAAATATCCACAGACTAGGCAAATTGGTATTGTTTAAAAATATAGCCATCAAGGGGCCTTAGATGAGCAGTTTTATAATGTTTAGTATTGACGTATTTGCGAGTATTTTTATTATCGCACTTGGGTTAATTGTTCTTACTATTATTGTTTTTTACTTTCGTGATATTACGCAAACAAAACATGCTATTAGGCGTAACTATCCAGTAATTGGCCGTTTCCGGTATTTTTTTGAACGCCAAGGTGAATTTTTCAGACAATACTTTTTTGCTCTCGATAGAGAAGAAATGCCGTTTAATCGTGCTGAACGTAATTGGGTTTACCGCGCAGCAAAAGATGTTGATCGCACAGCTTCATTTGGTTCAACACAAAGCTTAGAAGTAACGGGCACGGTAATGTTCATGAATTGTGCGTTTCCTACTTTAGATGAAGAGGCACTCGATCCAAGTAATGTAACGTTGGGTCCATATTGTAAAAAACCTTACACAACGAATTCGTTATTTAATGTGTCAGGCATGAGCTTTGGGGCGCTTTCAAAACCAGCTGTACGTGCTTTATCAAAAGGGGCAAAACTAGCGGGTTGCTGGATGAACACCGGAGAAGGGGGGTTAAGCCCTTACCATTTAGAAGGTGGCGCCGACCTAGTATTTCAAATTGGTACTGCTAAATACGGTGCTCGTGATGAACATGGAAATTTAAGTACCGAAAAACTGAAAGAAATTGCAGCTCACGAACAGGTTAAAATGTTCGAACTAAAAATGAGCCAAGGTGCAAAACCTGGTAAAGGCGGAATGCTTCCAGGACGTAAAGTTAATGCCGAGATAGCTAAAATCAGAGGTATTCCAGAAGGGCAAGACTCGATTAGTCCTAATGGGCATCCTGAAATTAAAAAGCCAAGTGATATTCTCGATATGATTGCCACTGTGCGTAATGCCACCGGTAAGCCAACGGGCTTTAAAGCGGTTATAGGTGACTACACGTGGTTAGAAACTTTATTTGCAGAAATAAATCACCGTGGCGTTGAATCAGCCCCTGATTTTATAACCATTGATAGTGCAGACGGTGGCACCGGTGCCGCACCGCAACCGCTTATGGATTCAGTGGGTTTACCTCTTCGCGAAAGCTTGCCGCTTGTCGTTAATATGCTTGAAAAGCACGGCCTTAGAGAGCGGGTAAAAATTATTGCTTCGGGTAAATTAATCGTTCCATCAAAGGTTGCATGGGCATTAGCGCTCGGTGCTGATTTTGTTGTATCGGCCCGTGGTCATATGTTTGCATTAGGGTGTATTCAAGCTATGCAATGTAATAAAGATACCTGCCCTACAGGGATTACTACGCACAATACACATTTACAAAAAGGTCTTAATGTAGCTGATAAGGCGCAGCGCGTAGCTAACTATAATAAGTATATTCATTACGGAGCTGGTTTAATTGCTCACTCATGCGGTGTAACTAGTGCGCGTGAGTTAGGTCGTAAACATGTTCGAATAGTCCAAGAAAGTGGGCTTTCAGAGCCGCTGGATAAAATTTACGAAAATTATAAATAGATTTCTTTAGAGAATATTAAAGGCGTATTTAGCGCCTATTCAACATCAAAGGAACTACTTATGCCAAATTTAACCATTACAGCTTTGCAAAGCTCGCTTCACTGGCTTGATAAAGACGCTAATTTAGCCATGTTTAATAAACAACTTGAGGCAATTACTAATCAGCCCGATTTAATTTTATTACCAGAAACATTTTCAACAGGCTTTGCTATTAATTTAGATTGTGCAGAACCCGAAAACGGTAAAGTACTTACTTGGCTAAAGGCACAGGCTCATAAACATAATGCGGTTATTGCGGGTTCAGTACTTGTTGCGCAAGGTGATAAAAAAGCCAATCGGTTTTATTGGGTAAAGCCCGATGGAGAGGTGAGTTATTACGATAAGCGCCATTTATTTCGTCTAGGTAGTGAGGGCGATTACGTTGTAGCAGGGCAAGCGCGCAAAGTTTTTGAAATCAACGGCTTTAAACTGTTACCACAGGTATGTTACGACTTACGTTTTCCGGTATTTCAACGTAATAATAACGACTACGATGTAATGATAAACGTAGCCAATTGGCCTGCTGTGCGCCGCCATATTTGGGATACGTTACTTATGGCACGTGCAATGGAAAACCTATGTTACGTAGTAGGCGTTAATCGCGTGGGTGAAGACGGTAATAATATCGCACACAATGGCGGTACAGCAGTATACGACTTTAAAGGCGATGCTTTGACTAAAGCGCAAGATAACACCGAGCAGCTAGTAACTATAACACTTGAAAAAGCACCACTGGATGAGTTTAAAGCAGCGTTTCCTGCTTACTTAGACGCTGACTCTTTTACATTAATATAAATACGTTAATTTAGTGCAGAGCCAATAAAGTGTTAAAATAGTCGCTGATATTTTTTGTTGGCGGCTAATGTACATTATGAACACTTTGATCACTCCTGTAATTTTAGCCGGTGGCATAGGCTCTCGCTTGTGGCCGCTTTCTCGCCAAGCAATGCCTAAACAATTTTTACCACTGCTTAATGGAAATACGTCATTGCTGCAAAGTACATTAGCGCGAGTTTCTAATGACTTGTTCGATAACGCTATTTTAGTGTGTAATGAGCAGCACCGATTTATTGCTGCAGAGCAAGCAGCAAGCTCAACTCCTACTGCATTATTACTCGAACCCACAGGTAAAAATACAGCTCCTGCTATCGCATTAGCCGCCCACTATGCACTGCAAAATGGTATTACCGGACCGTTATTAGTGATGCCTGCCGATCACCATATTGAAAACTTTGGTGTATTAACGGCTAAGCTTCCAGAAGCTGTAAAACTTGCTGAGCAAGGTAAGCTTGTTACGTTTTCGATTACGCCTAAAGAGCCGCATACTGGCTATGGTTATATAAAACAAGGCGCAGCTATCGCGGGTACCGGTTGTTACGATGTTACCCAATTTAAAGAAAAGCCTAACCTAGATACAGCGAAATGTTATTTAACCCAAGGTGGTTATAGCTGGAATAGCGGCATGTTTTTATTTACCCCTGCGGCATACTTAAAAGAGCTCGAACGATTTGCGCCAAAAATAGCAAAGAGTGTCGCTGCAGCGGCACAGTTTATTAAAGATTTAGGCTTTACCCGCCCAAGCAGCAGTTCGCTTGAACATTGCCCAAGTGATTCAATAGATTACGCTATTTTAGAGCGCAGCAATAACGTAGTTGTTATGCCGGTTGACTTACAATGGAGTGACGTAGGCAGCTTTTCATCTCTTGATGCACTTACAAAAAAAGATGAACACGGTAATAGTTTAAATGCTAATTATATGGCTCAAAAAAGTACTAACAACTTAGTAATAAACGAAGCGGAGCACACAATTGCCACGCTTGGAGTAAGTGATTTAGCGATTATTCATACTCATGATGCCACGTTAATAGCAAATCAAAATGAGCTAGATTTACTGCCTTTGTTGCTTAAGCAAGTTGCGACAACACAGGCTGATAAACTTAGCCACCATCAAGTCGTTTTTCGCCCATGGGGGAATTACCGCACTTTAGTTGAAGGCATTGGCTTTAAAGTTAAAAAAATCACTGTTAACAGCGGTGCTAAGCTTTCGACACAGCGCCATCAGCACCGAGCCGAACATTGGGTTGTGGTTTCAGGTATTGCAGACGTGTGTATTAACGAGCAAGCGCATACGTTAACTCACGACCAATCATGTTATATCGCCGCAAAGCAAATTCATAGCTTGGCTAATAATCAAAAAGAGCCGTTAATAGTCATTGAGGTGCAAACCGGTGCTGTACTTGATGAAAGCGATATAGAGCGATTTGATGATAAATATGGAAGAGGCTAATAATTAGCTATTTTTTAAAGCTAATTAACTATTACTCTAACTGCCCACGCACAAACTTTAAATACTTCTCTAAGCTTCGTTGCCACAGATCTAACGCTTCATCAAGCATGTCGTTGTGTGGTTTTTTATCGAGTAAACGGCGCTCTATTTTTTTAAGCTCTATACCATAGCGATTAAAACCCAACTGCAGCGCGGTACTTGCTTGGCGATGTAAAAGCTTAATGCATTGCTCTGGCTGTTGATCAATGAGCTTTTGACAGCGAATTAGCTTGTTACGCGCCGAAAGCACAAATTCATTATAAATCGAAGATACTTCATCTTCACTAAATGAGCTGGTGAGTGTTTCGGCTGCTGTTTTATCATACAAGGTATCAATTAATTCTACGGCTATGCTAGCGGTTTGATTTGACTGCGAATCGCTAAGTGCTTGTCGAAGCTTTTCGTGCTTAATAGGCTTACCTACAATGTCTTTTATTCCTAATTCTAAATATTCTTTTACTTCGTCAGGGCTAAGGCTTGCAGTAAATGCGAGTACTGGAGTTCGTTGATTTTTATGATCAAGGCGTTTTAGACGTTTAAGTACTTCTTGGCCTGTTAAGTCAGGTAGGTTCATATCAAGTAAAACAACATCAAAGTGATGAGCTTGCATGAGCTCTATGGCGCTTTTCCCATCTTTTGCGAGCTTAATTTTGTGCTCATCGTCGGCCATAAATTCTATAGCAATTTTTTGGTTTAAATCTAAATCTTCAACCAGTAGTACATCAAGACCTGTTAAGTAATCTTTAGTTTGATGGCGCTGCTCTACAAGGCTCAATTCACCTAAAGTAAAGGTAACGGTAAAGCTAAATACACTGCCTGTACCAAGCTGGCTGGCTATTTCGAGTCGGCTACTGAGCTTTTCAAGCAGGCGACTGGTAATAGCTAAGCCAAGGCCAGTTCCGCCTTTCTCTTTTCCAGCACTACTTTGTACATAAGGTTCTGTTAAGTATGCTATTTCATCGTTTTCGATTCCTGGTCCTGAATCTTTTACGCTAATTTTTATGGTGTGTTCAAGTTGCTTTTCTAAGACCAAATCAACTTGAATTTTAACGGTTCCGTGGTCTGTAAACTTAATGGCATTACCCACTAAATTAATAATTATTTGCCTAAGCTTTTGCTGGTCGCAGTAATAACAGGCCTGCTCAGGAATATTATAGATAAGCTCAAATTTTAGCTGTTTTTGCTCGGCGAGTGGGCTTAGTAATAAGCATAAATTATTAAGCCACGTTTTAAACTCTACATCTTCTTCGTAAAGCGCTTCATCACTTTGATCTAAGCTCGCGTAATCAAGGACTTTATCTACCAATAAGTTAAGTGATTCGGCAGAATTTATAATCGCCTCGCAGTAAGCTTTATTACGTGTATCACTTGTTTGGTTCATAACAAGTTGAGCGCTGCCTAAAATACCGTTAAGTGGAGTACGAATCTCGTGGCTTATCGTTGATAAAAAGAGTCCGCGTATCTCTAAATCTTTTTGTGCTTTATCGGCTAATTTATTAAGGTGCTGCTCTCTGCGCTCATTACATAATAGCGCCATACCCGAAGCGTAAAACATGGGAGCAATTACCCCATTTAAAAATAATAAAGCGCTAAACCAGCCGTTTGTTAAAAGGTTTTTTTGTTCAATGTTATCCATAAATAACGAGCGGCCAATAAAGCTAAAAGTAACAAGCGTTAAAATGGTTATGTATACAATGCTGCCGTTAGGGTAGGGCTTGCGGGCATATTTAATAAATATAAAGAGTAAAAACCCAGCTTCTGCTATGTGCTGTAAATCGGATGCAATAATTCTTTCGCGCAAAGATGGGTCAAAAAAGGTGTAATAACCAAGCGTTATAGCGCTAAAAGCGGTAACGGAGCAAAGTAATTTAAAACCTATACCATGATAGTTTAAAAACTGGCTGAGCGATAAACAATGTACTACTGATGCGGCAAACATCATGCTACTCGCTACGCTAATAATAACTAAATTATGTGCCTCACCAACAAGAGTAAAACCAATAACAGAACCTAATAGTAATAGAGGATAAAAAATGTATAGCAGTGTGCCTGGAATTTGTTTGTTTGTTCGCCATGTTAAAAAGTTAAGTAAGGTCATTACAACCATAATGGCTATGCTGGCAAAGTAAAGAGTGAAAGAATCGAGCATTAATATTCCAGCAAAGTAGTTTTTAAACCAAGATTATCAAAAGTATACATTTATACCAATCCTCAAAGTAGTTAACTTCGTAAGCGAATTGGTATTAAATAAATATGTAACACATACAAAAACAGACACTTAAGTGTCTGTTTTTTAATATTTAGTTGAAATACGTATTTAGCGAATTTCGTCAGGTATATTTTGTTGTGCCCAAGACAGTAGCTCAATACGGTTACGACATTTAGTTTTTCTAAATGCACTGTATAAATGTGTTTTTACAGTATGTGGGCTAATGCTAAGTTCTTCAGCGATTTCTTTATTTTTAGAGCCATTGCTCATTAATGAGATAATTGCTTTTTCTCGCTTAGTAAGCTTAACCGGCTCTATATCACCTTCAGTAAGTTTGTGTAGTGCGTCTTTGTTAAACTGCAACATACGATTTAATGCATTACACATAATATCGCGACGATACCAAAGTTGATCTTCCATGAGTAGGCGTATACCTTTCATTAATACATCCGCGTTATCGGTTGTATAAAATACGCCGCGAATACCACTCAATAGTGCACGGTTAGCAAGCTCTGGGTTTTCGTCTAGGTTGAATAATATGATATCGCATTTAATACGTAGGTTTACTAGTTGTTCTTTTAGTTTTCCCCATGCATCTTTACTTGATGTTTCAATAAACAGAAGTCGAGTCCCTTCAGGCACATCTAAGATATTTGTACCGGTAGTTACGTCAAGGCCTTGCGTCTTTAACAAAGGTTCTAAAACGTTTATGCCAATAGTGTTAATTGGCTCTTGATCTAATAACAAAAAGGCTGAGCTGCTCATGTTTTTTATACTCTTTTATAAAGCTGACTGACTAAGTTTACCACGACCTCCGCAACTTTTGTATTAGAAAATCACTGGTGTACTCAATAACAAATACGATTTTACGATTATTTAAACATAAAATGTTGCAAATAAGTAACTATTTCTTATTTATAACTATGAAACCCATAGTATTTATAACTAATTAATTGAGCTGATAATATAATAAAATTTTAGTTAATTTCCTTTTTTTTATTTTGATAAGGGGGCCATCCCATTTCTTTACCGCCAAGCATATGTAAATGTATGTGATAAACAGTTTGGCCTCCATGCTCGTTACAGTTCATAACCAGGCGGTATCCATCGTCAGCAAAATTATGCTCTTTAGCTAATTTAGCCGCAACAACGTATAAATTGCCTACTAAATGTGAGTTTTCAGGATTTATATCATTTATAGTAGCAATTGCTTTTTTGGGGATAATCAACACATGGAATGGCGCTTGTGGGTTTATATCTTTAAATGCGAGGGTATCTTCATCTTCGTAGACAATGTCAGCCGGAATTTCACGATTAATTATTTTGGTAAAAATAGTTTCTTGGCTCATAGTGTGTTCCTAATTAAGTATTATGAATTTTAAGCTCACTAATGACAAACTTTCAAAGCAGTGTCAAACTGAAATCAAATAAAGGAGTTAATATGCTTAAACCAATTTTAATAAGTAGTGCAGTTGCATTACTACTTAGTTTTTCGGCTAATGCTGAGAATATTCACTTTCCAGAAGAAATTGTACCACTGCAAGTGGGCGATAAAATGCTAGAAAGCTCTTTGTTTAGCCGTATTGATGATGTAGAGCTTGCACCAGGCACTTATCAGCTTAGGCTAAAGTACACCGATTTATATGAAGATGATTACGACACGCATGAAGTTGTGGAGTCTGAGCCATTTTGGGTTGATGTAACCGTTGAAGCGGGTAAAGATTATACCTTAGTGTTTAATCGTGCAGCGAATGCAGTATCTGCAAAAGTATTTGCAGAAGCCCCTCAAGTGAGCTTAAAAGCAAAAAGTAGCGCTATTGCTAAACCTTTAAGTGTTATTCCTGATACGCAACTAGCAATCAATAAACCGGCAATGCAAAATACGATGCCAGCAGAGCCTTCGCGTTCAAGCCGACCAATAAAGCCAATAGCACCAGTTACAGGTAAGGGCATGCCAAGTGCGCCGCAAATGCTTGATTTTTGGTGGCAACAAGCCACAACGGCGCAGCGCAAAGCTTTTTTGGAAAAAGTGACAAAGTAAAAAACAGGAAAACAAAAGGGCCAAACTTGGCCCTTTTTAGTTTCTAATTAACGCTATTACTTATTCAAACAATGCGTCAATAGTACCTTGTGCAAGAGGGTGATACCCAGGGCGTGCTTTTAAGTACACGCTTTGTGCCCAATCTTTTTTGCCGTTAGTGATAAGTGATTTATATAACGGCACAATTAACTTACGACGGCCAATACCTGATAAGTGCTTATTAAGCGCCGGGTAAATTGGTTGATAACCATTACCTACTGCTAGCATAAACCAAGCAAACGCACGTTCAGCGTTAGTTGATTGCGTTAGGTTAAATTCACTATCAAGCTCGCTCATTTTCTCTATGCTTAAATCACGTGGTAAGTTATTTAAAAAGTGTAACCACTCATGCACAGACCAATCAGCCGTTGGTAGTTGAGCTGCTGTTGTGTCGCCTTTTAACCATGCTGCTGTTGCAGTATCTACTTTATCAAATGCATCAGAAGTAGGGTTTGGCGCATCACTTGGTAAGCCAGGCTCAAATATCCATTCGTTTACTTTGTCCATGCTTACAACACCAGGATACTTTTCAATTAAGTTAGCTTTTAAGTAAGTAACAAATTGTGCAGTAGTCAGTGATTTAAACGAAAACTCTTTAAAGTACGCTTTTACAAATGGGTCAAATTTATCGCGACCGTATTTGTTTTCTAAGTAAATTAAGAATAACTGACCTTTAGTGTAAGGCACTGAGCTAAATGCATCGTCTGGATCGCGTCCGTTAAGTTTTAAATTAAGGCGAGTGTCTGGCGCGTCAATTGTTTTAAGTTGCGCACGTAGTGATGCAGAATCAAGTGCTTGTTCCATAACCGCACGGTCACGGCCAAATACTTCTTCCATAATGCGGTTTTCAACGTACGAGGTAAAACCTTCGTTTAACCATAAATCTTCCCAAGTTGCGTTAGTGACTAAGTTACCTGACCAAGAATGAGCAAGCTCATGGGCAATAAGGTTAACTAAGCTTTTATCACCGGCAACAACCGTTGGGGTTATAAATGATAAGCGTGGGTTTTCCATGCCACCAAACGGAAAACTTGGCGGTAGCATTAATAAGTCGTATCGACCCCATGCATATTCGCCGTACATAGCGTTTGTTTTGTCGATCATGGCTTGGGTGTCGTCAAACTCAGCAACTGAGGCATCTAAAATTGTAGGCTCAGCAAATATGCCCGTTTGACGCGACATTGCTTTAAATTCTAAGTTACCTGCGCCAATAGCAATTAGGTAAGGTGAAATTGCTTGTGGCATATCAAAGATATAGTCGCCATCTTTATAAAGCGCATCTTTGTTATCGGCACTCATTACAGCACGTATATCTTTTGGTGTATGAATTCGCGCAGAGTAAGTTACACGCATTGCAGGTGTATCTTGCACTGGGATCCAACTACGCGCATGAATTGCTTGCGATTGGCTGTACATAAATGGATGCGTTTTACTTGCCGTTTGCTCTGGTGTTAACCATTGCAGGCCAGATGCTTCTGGACGACTGTTGTAATAAATACGCACTACTTCAGCTTGGTTTTTAAACTTAATAGTAAGCTTTGAACCTTTAACGTCATCACGCTTAGCTAAATCAAAAGTTGCTTTTTTCCAGTTACCGCTTTGATCTTTGTACATTACTTTATCAATGTCTAAGTCGCGGGTATCAAGTACAAGCGTTCTACTTTTGCTGTTGTTCCACTGAAGAGTATGCTCAACAAAACCTTCTAACTGCTTGTCGGCAAAGTCGACATCTAAATCAAGGTTTAAGTGAGTAGTAACAACATCATCAAGGTTAGCATACGAGTTTTGGTCAATCGCATTAGCCATTGCTTGCGAACACATACCCGCCATAGCGAGGCTTAAAAAAAGAGGTTTAATTTTCATCATTACTCTGAACACAAATAAAAAAAGTGCTGGTTTTATATCACGATTGAGACGGTGGGTTGAGTGATTTTTACAATCTAGTGCCACATTTGCGACGATGAGGTAAACTATTGCGATTAGTTACCGGTATTATTTGAGAGCTTTGTGGCGCATTCATTACACTCCTTACATACATTCGCATTAAACAGCCAATGCCAAAATTTTGTTGAAATTACTCAGCTTGAGCAGCTTAAAACGCAAAGCTTTAACACGCCATTTTGCTTATTAGGTGAGGGCAGTAATACTATATTTTTAGACGATTACGTTGGTAGTGTTATTAAAATGGCAACCAAAGGTATTCAAATTACCGAACGTGAAAGTGATGTGTTAGCAAGTGTTGCCGCAGGCGAAAACTGGCATAAGTTAGTAAGTTACTTACTTGATAAAAATATTCCCGGACTTGAAAATCTAGCGCTTATACCGGGTACGGTTGGCGCATCGCCGGTGCAAAATATTGGTGCTTATGGCGTTGAGATAGCTAAATTTATTGAGTCGGTAGAATACTTTGATATAACCACTAAAACTATGCACTCGCTAAATAATACGCAATGTGAATTTGCCTACAGAGACTCAATATTTAAACATGCTCTCAAAAATAAAGCGGTGATCACGCAAGTGCATTTAGCGCTTCCAAAAAAGTGGCAACCAGTTTTAAATTATGGCCCTCTGCAGCAGCTAGATGTTATTACACCGCAAGCAGTGTTTGAGCAGGTTATAAAAACGCGTAATAGTAAATTACCAAACCCATATACATTGCCAAATGCGGGCAGTTTTTTTAAAAACCCAATAATAACCAACCAGCAATTAGCTGAGCTATTAAAGCAATTTGCAGATTTACCTCATTACGAATATGGGCACAGCCATCACAAGGTAGCGGCTGGTTGGTTAATCGATCAAAGTGGTTTAAAAGGATACCGCGAGGCAGGTGTAGAAGTGCATCAACAACAAGCGCTAGTGCTTGTTAATCACGGAAATAGTGAAGGCAGTGACCTAATAAAAATGATTAAACATATTCAGCAAGTTGTTTATACGCGCTACAACATTATGCTTGAGCACGAAGTACGTTTAATTAATCAAACTAGCGAATGCCATATTAACGCGGAGCCTGAGCAATGAAAGCACCTGATGGAAACAAACTCGCTATTTTAAATGCACTCAACCAAGGGGGCTTTGTATCTGGGCAAGCTTTAGGTGAAGAGCTTGGAATTAGCCGGGCTGCGGTTAGTAAACATATTAAAACGTTACAAGAAATGGGTTTGGATATTTTTAAAGTAACCGGCAAAGGCTATTGCTTAAATAGCCAAGTGGGCCTTTTAAATAAAACACAAATTGATCAGCACTATAAAGCATTAGGTGATAATACGGCCAATGTAGAAGTACACCCTATTATAGATTCGACCAACAGCGAGCTTATGCGCCGCATACAGGCTAAAACTGAGCTTGGGTCTGGCACTGTAATTGTTGCCGAAATGCAGCAAGCAGGGCGTGGCCGACGTGGCCGTGTTTGGCAATCGCCATTTGGTGCTAATTTGTATTACAGTTACTTTTGGCGTTTAGATGACGGGCTTCAAGCTGCAATGGGTGTATCAATTGCGGTAGGTCTTGCTGTTTATGATGCAATTAAAGCGTTATACCAAATTGACGTAGAGCTTAAATGGCCTAACGATATTTATATAAATAAGCAAAAGCTTGCAGGTGTATTAGTTGAACTCGACGGACAGCCGCAAGGGCCTTGTCAGCTCGTGATTGGTATAGGTATTAATTTACAAATGCCAGACAGCTTTAGCCAACATATAGACCAAGCATGGACCGATTTAAATCAACACACCCAAAAGCTTGATAAAAATCAGCTGGTGGCGTCACTTACTCACCACTTAGAGCAGCGTTTAGCAAAGTATCGTCAAACTGGCTTACAAGATATGTATGAGCAATGGAATTCGCTTAATGCGTTTGCTGGCGAATACGTTGAGCTAAATACTGGGCACAGAAGCTGGCGTGGAATATGTGAAGGCATTGACCCACAAGGTGGAATACGAATTCGCCAAGACGGTGAAGTAAAAAGTTATTACGGCGGGGAAGTCTCTCTTCGAAAGGCGCAAGTATGAGATTACTGATCGATGTAGGAAATACATCACTAAAAGCTGTGCTGTGGCATAACGAGCAAGCACAACCAGCAGATATAAATAATCTACCTTGGGTGCAAATAACCGAAGTGATTTATGCGTGCGTAGGGCGCAGTGATTTACTAAACAATATTCTCGCGCAAGCGGCTAGCAATAATATTACTTGCTTTGAAGCCAAGGTAACCAAAACGCTTAGAGATCTTGTATGCGCTTACGAACATGTGGGTAACTTAGGTATCGATAGATGGCTAGCGCTTATTGCAGGCTTTATGCTATACCCAAATAAAGCATGTATTGTTGTTGATGCAGGCACTGCGACCACAATTGACGTGCTTAATGGCGAAGGACAACATTTGGGTGGCTGGATTTTACCTGGGCTTGATTTAATGACCTCATCGCTTACACAAAACACCCAACGTGTTTTTGATGACGGTAAAACACCATTTACTAATGAATTGGGTAAAAACACGCCAAATGGTTTAAAAAACGGTGCTTTAGTAGCAACCATTGGTGCAATTGAGCAAGCTAAGGTACATTTAACGGCTCAAAAAACAGAACAAGCAACACAAATTATTTTTGCTGGTGGCTATGGCTCACTATTACAGCAGCAATTTGCAGGAAGTATTTTTGATTCATTACTCGTAATGAAGGGACTAAATTATTGGCGCGAACTAAGCAAAATAGTATAAAAAAGTGCAAAAAACGTGTTTTCGCGTGAATATTGAGCATTTAAACTAAAAATTTACACTTTTTTTAATTTTATTGTTGCATCCCAATAAACCTTACTCTAATATCTCGCCCCGTACTAAAGCAGTGCCGACTTAGCTCAGCTGGTAGAGCAACTGACTTGTAATCAGTAGGTCAACCGTTCGACTCGGTTAGTCGGCACCACTTTCCTTTTACCGGAAGTGAATTAGTAGAGAATTATCGTGGAGGGGTTCCCGAGCGGCCAAAGGGATCAGACTGTAAATCTGACGGCTCAGCCTTCGCTGGTTCGAATCCAGCTCCCTCCACCACTTTATTCTTGACGGTTAGAGGTAGTTTAAGAACAGATTTTTATGCGGGCATCGTATAATGGCTATTACCTCAGCCTTCCAAGCTGATGATGCGGGTTCGATTCCCGCTGCCCGCTCCAGTTCTTGTGTTGCTGATATAGCTCAGTTGGTAGAGCGCACCCTTGGTAAGGGTGAGGTCGGCAGTTCGACTCTGCCTATCAGCACCAGTCCTAAGAATCTCCTTGATTACTTCCTTTATCTGTCAGAAAATACTATTTGAAAAAAATTAACTTAATCTACCTCTGGTGGATTATTTTCATATGTAATTTAGATACACAAAACTGATAGGTTCCGTCATGGCAAAAGAAAAGTTTGAACGCGTAAAACCGCACGTAAACGTTGGTACAATCGGCCACGTTGACCACGGTAAAACTACACTAACTGCAGCAATCACTAACGTACTTGCAAAAGTATACGGCGGTGTTGCTAAAGATTTCGCATCAATCGACAACGCTCCAGAAGAGCGCGAACGTGGTATCACTATTTCAACGTCTCACGTTGAATACGATACACCTACACGTCACTACGCACACGTAGATTGTCCTGGTCACGCCGATTATGTTAAAAACATGATCACTGGTGCTGCTCAAATGGACGGCGCGATCTTAGTAGTTGCTGCGACAGATGGCCCTATGCCACAAACGCGTGAGCACATCCTTCTTTCTCGTCAAGTTGGCGTTCCTTACATCATCGTGTTCATGAACAAATGTGACATGGTAGATGACGAAGAGCTACTTGAACTAGTAGAAATGGAAGTTCGTGAACTTCTTTCAGAATACGATTTCCCAGGTGATGACTTACCTCTAATTGCTGGTTCTGCGCTTAAAGCGTTAGAAGGCGAGAAAGAGTGGGAAGATAAGATTGTTGAGCTTGCAAACGCACTTGATTCTTACATCCCAGAGCCAGAGCGTGACATCGATAAGCCATTCATCATGCCTATCGAAGACGTTTTCTCAATCCAGGGTCGTGGTACTGTTGTAACTGGTCGTGTTGAAGCTGGTATCATCCGCATCAATGACGAAGTAGAAATTGTTGGTATCAATGATACAACTCGTTCTACTTGTACTGGTGTTGAAATGTTCCGTAAGCTTCTAGACGAAGGTCGTGCTGGCGAAAACATCGGTGCACTTCTACGTGGTACTAAACGTGAAGACGTTGAACGTGGTCAAGTACTAGCTAAGCCTGGTTCAATCAACCCACATACTACATTCACTTCAGAAGTATACGTACTTTCGAAAGATGAAGGTGGTCGTCATACTCCATTCTTCAAAGGTTACCGTCCACAGTTCTACTTCCGTACAACTGACGTAACTGGTGACGTACAGTTACCAGATGGCGTAGAAATGGTAATGCCTGGTGATAACATTAAGATGACAGTAACTCTAATCGCACCAATCGCGATGGATGAAGGTCTTCGTTTTGCTATCCGTGAAGGTGGTCGTACTGTAGGTGCTGGTGTTGTAGCAACTATCGTAGCGTAATTATTAGCCTAGCTAATTGTTACCAAAAAACCCGAGCTTAGTCTCGGGTTTTTTAATGCCTGAAGAAAAGTGTTATATGAAGGTGGCGCTCTTACCTTAGGCGTAGGTACTTTGTAGCAACTATCGTAGCGTAATAATTAACTTTAAAGTTAATTATTAGAAAAAGGTCACTTAGGTGGCCTTTTTTAATGCCTGAAGAAAAGTGATTGGCTTTTCGTTATAATTTTCTTGGCGTAGCTTGGGTTGAGTTTTACGAAACCCGAGGAAAAAGATTGCTGAAAATAACTGAGCTATTATACCAATCCGCAATAATACTTAATCATTTTGCGGTGCTAAACGTGTAGCTACCTGCGTTAAAAAATTCTCATTTACGACTGCATGGATGCAGAAGGTAGAGCAATGCAGGAGCAATTGCCGAGAACAACTAAATAGCAAATTTTTTGCCTAGTTATCAACACGTTTTTCCATCCTCAAAATAGATCACTTAATTAAGCGAATTGGTATTAAATATAAAAAAGCACGGCTAGGCCGCGCTTATATTGAATTAGCTTTTGGTATTTTAGCCAATAACTAATATATGCTAAAAAGCTTTAATTTTTCTTCGCATATTCTTCAGCTTGCTTTAAAACTCTTAATAAATTACCGCTAAGAATTTTTTTAATATCAGCATCGCTGTAATCTCTATCCATTAAGCCTTGAACAAGGTTAGGGTAGCTAGATACATCTTTTAAACCGATAGGCAATGAATCGCCAACTCCATCATAATCAGAGCCAATACCTACATAATCAATACCAATTAGCTCAACTACGTGATCAATATGATCAAGTACTTGCTCAAGGCTTGCAAATGGGTAAGGGTTTTTAGCACGGTATGCAGCATCAAAATCTTTGCTTAATTTAGTCCCGTCTTTTTTAACCGACTCTTTTGTGCTTTTTAATTGCTTGCCCCAACTACCTGCTTTAGCGGTAACAAAGCTTGAGCCAAAGTTGATTTGAATAACGCCGCCATTTTCTTTAAGTGCCAATAGCATGTCGTCATTCATATTACGCTCAAAGCCTGGCGTGTATTTACGAAGTGATGAATGCGAGGCAATTACGGGGGTTTTAGATAGCTCCATTACTTGATAAAACGCATCATCAGAAATATGTGATACGTCAATTAACATACCAATATTATTCATTTCTGTAATTAGCTTTTTACCAAATGGGCTTAAACCTTTCCATTTACGGCGAATATCATAAGACGAATCTGAAATATGGTTGCTCTGCGAGTGCGCTAGCGTGATGTAGCGAATACCACGGTCGTAAAAGTGCTGAAGGTTTTTCATATCCCCTTCAATTGGAGAGCCATTTTCCATACCCATCGCAATAGACAGCTTACCTTGCTTAAACTGCTCTTCTATATCAGTGCTTGAGCTGGCAATAGCAAACTTATCGGGCGCGCGCTGGGCTATAGCTTCCATACTATCAATCATTTGATTGGCTAGCTGATAGCTTTTTCCTTTACCTTCAAATTCCAAATGCGCAGGAATATAAATCGACATAAACGGTGCGTTTAAACCGCCTTTTACAGCGCGAGGGTAGTCAAAATCGCCATCAGTTGTTGCTTTGGTTACATCAACCCAATTTTCGTGAATTCGATAAGGTACATCAATGTGGGTATCAATTAAAATGGTGTCTTTAGCGAGTTTAATTGCTTTGTCGGATGCTGTTATTGTTTGTTCTGCATGGACTTGACTAGTTAATGCTAGTGATACGGCTACCACTAGAGTGCTGAGTTTTATCATGTTTTGGCTCTTTGGGTAAAAAGCCATTGTGTACGTTCAATTCAAAAGTTACAAGTGCTAATCAAACGACTCTGCTTGATGCTCTTCACTTTGCAGCGCTTTAAATTCGCCCTTAGAAATAATAGTAACTGACTCATGTAATTCTGAGAAAAACACCATTGCTTCGCCATTTTTAAGCTGCGCCTTAACTTGGTTAACTTTAGATTCAATGCTTGCTTCTACTTCACCATAATCAGTGCCTTCACGCAGTACATAGCTTTCTATTAGATTGTAAAGAGTGTCTTTATCGAGTTGTTCAAAAGGGATAATCATTACTGCTCGTTACTCACTTTATTTAGTACATGTTCCCCAAAGTAGCTGGGTACGGCTTTCTCTAACCAAAATATAGGTTTAAACGGATTTTTACCGCTAATAAAACCAACGTGTCCGCCCTTGTCAGAGATGCGCAGCGTAACATGCTCACTAACATCTTGCCTACTCGGTACGGCCTTAATTGAGAGCATAGGGTCGTCTTTGGCATGAATAATAAGTGTGGGTACAGCGATATCTTTTAAATACGGCATAGCACTGGCTTTACGATAGTAATCGTGGGCATTTTCAAAGCCATGTAACGGCGCTGTAAGTTGGTTATCAAACTCTAATAAATCATCAATATTCATTAATTGATCGGTAGTTATAGGAATTTGCTGCTTAATTTGCGGCAACTTACGTTGCATCGACTTTTTCATTCGATCGAGCAAATATTTTTGGTAAATTTTACCTAAGCTTTTACGAATAACATCACTTGATGACGACAAATCATAAGGCGCCGATACCACTGCAGCTGCATTAAGGGGGCAGTTTGTATTCTCTTCGCCTAAGTACTTAGCAAGCACATTACCACCAAGCGAAAAGCCTACGGCAACCATCGCTCTATCTGGGTATTGCTGCTTAAGATGATTAATAAAAAAAGCTAAATCGGCAGTATCACCACTGTGATAAGCACGTGGAAGGCGGTTTACTTCAGTTGAGCAGTTTCTAAAGTGCATAAGCACCACTGCGTAACCTTGTTTTTTTAAAGCTTTCATCATGCCTTTGGCATAAAAGCTATTTATATTGCCTTCAAGTCCATGCAAAACAACGGCAAGTGGAGCTGTTTCGTTATGTGGAAGTGACCATGCGAGCTCAATAAAGTCACCATCGGGCGTATCAAGTTGCTCAAGTTCGTAGCGAGTGTGGTGAAATGGGCGGAAAAAACGCGGCATTATGGTCTGAACGTGACGATTGGTCATCCACCATGCTGGTTTGAACTGAGAGATCATGTTTGTACTACGCACTTTGTATTAAACGAAAAGCTAGTGTACCAAATTTTTCGCTTCAGAAAATAAAAAGCGCCTAACTAGTAAACTAATAAGGCGCTTTAGTGCGTCGTGCTTAATTTTGGTCAGGAATTTCTGCATCATGTATTTTTTTCAGAAAGAAAAAAGCAAAAAAGATACACAAAGAAACAACGATAGTTAAAAATCCAAAAGACATAAATAAAACTGGATCTGTAAAAAAATCTCTAAAGAATACGCTCATGATTTGCTCCCCTCGTTGTTGATGGGTTAATCATAAGCGGTGTTTAGAAGGCCCAACGTGATCGAGATCAAGTTATTTACATAAGCAGATGTAGGAGCGAAGCTAAGTTGATTTAGATCATATTTTAAGGGCTAATAAGTTATTACTACTGAGAGCAAGGATGATTTTTGCACAAAGAAAAGAGAATGAGCAGTGAAAGGGGGGTATAAAAACGAGCAGCCTAAGTGGCTTTCACATATAGCTCAATATTGTTTGGCTCTGCATGCTCGACTAATTCAAACTCATTTACTGCTTCAATCAATATATGTTGCTGTTGTTTTTCAAGCTTTAGCTCAGCGCTTAGTAACTCTGCGCGTATCGTGGCGTAATCATTTATTGTATTTTGGTTCGTTTTTAAATAGCTACGTGCAGCACGTAGCGGTTGCAAAGCTTGGTTATCAAACTCATTAATTACGTTTATTAACGTACTTAATTGCTCGGCGTTAACGCTTAAATTTAATGAATCTAAATAAAGTAGTAACAAGCACAAATTTACATTTTTACCTTGCTGGTTTTGTAGTGCCAGCAAGGTTGTTTGTTGCCCAGGCTTTGCGTACAAGGTGCACGCAAATTGCCAAAAATGGTCGCTATTGAGCAAGTTCATCGGCGAATGCCTGTTCTTTTTCTTCCATTTCTTCAAGTGCCATCAGTAGCTCTTCTTCAACGTCGTTAAGTTTAGGCGTAAGCGTTGCTTGCTTGGCCAATAACTCTTTGAGTTTGGCTTTGTTGTCGTCGTTGTAGAGTTCGTTGTCGCCAAGGGCTACTTCCACTTCGCTAAGCTCTGCAGTAAATTTATCGAGTTGCTTTTCAAGCTTTTCAATTTGCTTTTTAAGTGGCTGAGTGGCTTTTCTAAACTCAGCCTCTAAGCGCTTTTGCTCTTTACGGTTAACACCAGGATTAGCTTTAGGCTCGTCGCTTTGCTGCGCTTTAACAGCTTCTTTATTGGCGTTAAGTAGCCATTGATAATACGCATCTAGGTCGTAACCAAATTGCGTTACTTTGCCATCATCGACTAAGTAAAACTCATCGGCGGTATTTTTAAGCATATGGCGATCGTGCGATACGGTAACCATAGCGCCTTCAAAACCTTGTAGTGCCATAACAAGCGCGTGGCGCATTTCTAAATCAAGGTGGTTAGTTGGCTCATCGAGTAGTAATAAGTTTGGTTTTTGATATACCAACATGGCAAGCACTAAACGTGCTTTTTCGCCGCCCGAAAACGGGGCTACAGGCTCAAGGGCTTTATCGCCAATAAAGGCAAAACCACCTAAAAAGTCACGTAGTGATTGCTCAGTAGCTTTAGGATCGAGTCGTTGTATATGCGTTATTGCACTGGCTTTTAAATCAAGAGATTCAAGCTGATGCTGCGCAAAATAACCAATATTTAAACCATGGTGCTGCACAACTTCGCCCGCTTGTGGCTCTAAGTCGCCAGAAAGCAGTTTAATTAACGTTGATTTACCCGCACCATTTCTTCCAAGTAAAGCAATTCGGCTGCCTGGTACTAGGTTTAGTTCTATATTATTTAAAATGGTGACGTCACCATAACCCGCTTTGGCTTTATCTATTGTCATTAGTGGGTTTGGTAATGCTTTTGGCTCTGCAAACTCAAAGTTAAATGGCGAGTCGGCATGTGCTGGTGCTAATTTTTCCATGCGTTCAAGCGCTTTTACACGGCTTTGTGCTTGTTTAGCTTTACTGGCTTTTGCTTTAAAGCGCGTTATAAACTGCTCAAGGTGCGCAATTTGATCTTGTTGCTTATCAAACATTGCTTGTTGCTGTAGTAAGCGCTCAGCTTTTTGGCGTTCAAACTGCGAGTAGTTACCTTTGTACACGTTGATAAGTTGTTTATCTACATGCCAAATTTGATCAACCACGGCATCTAAAAATTCACGGTCATGCGATATAAGTACAAGTGTGCCGGTGTAAGCACGTAAAAAGCGCTCAAGCCAATAAACAGCATCTAAATCAAGGTGATTCGTTGGCTCATCGAGCAGAAGTAAATCGGCGTCGCGTATTAATGCTTGGGCAAGGTTTAAACGCATACGCCAACCACCCGAAAACGAGCTTACAGGGTTTTCTATTAGGTTATTAGCAAAGCCTAAGCCGTGTAATAGCTCACCAGCGGTTGATTCAATGCTGTAGCCTTTAATGTTCTCAAGCTGAATATGTACTTTGGCTTGTGTGTCGCCATCGTTGTTTTTCTCGGCCTCACGCAGTGCTATACGCATTGCATAG
This sequence comes from Pseudoalteromonas sp. TP27, assembly GCF_056470645.1. Taxonomy (NCBI): domain Bacteria; kingdom Pseudomonadati; phylum Pseudomonadota; class Gammaproteobacteria; order Alteromonadales; family Pseudoalteromonadaceae; genus Pseudoalteromonas; species Pseudoalteromonas sp. TP27. Next base: position 97,794 of record NZ_JARDAK010000006.1, read on the forward strand.
TATTCTGGGTGGCCTTGAAGTACATAATCAATGGCGCTTATTTCAAGGGCAGGGGTTTCTTGTTTTACTGAGGCAATAGACCAATCTTTTGGGATACTGCAATTACCGGCATCCAGTTGTAATTCAGATTTTAGTAAACCAAATAACGTAGATTTACCACAGCCATTAGCGCCAACAAGGCCTACTTTGTGCTCTGGGAATAACGTAGCTGATGCGTTTTTTAATAAGGCTTTTCCGCCACGAAGTAGTTCTATTTCTGATATTTGGATCATGAATGCGTTACTTTACTATGCCCTTGTTAAGTTGGCGCTATCATAACATAGAACTTAATGCTCTTATCAAGCGTATCAACAAGTGAAGTTATACGATAAAATAGCGACAGTTCAAACCACAGGAAAAATGTTGTGAGACAAAAGAAGAGATTTATTGCTGGTGCATCGTGCCCTGAGTGTAAAGCCATGGATACTATGATGCTATACAGAGAACATGATGTTGAAAAAGTAGAGTGTGTTGAGTGCGGTCATAAAATGGCGCAACCCGATAACGCTGTTCAGGCGTCTACTCGCCAATTTGAACAAGTAATTGGTGTATTTAAACCGGGCGACTAACCCGGTTTTTTATTGCCTGATTTTTACCGGCTTTAGTAATGCGGTGGAGGCGGCTCAGGTACTTCAGACATCATAGACGATGATGACTGCGACTCTTTAATTTTTTCTGCTAGCAGCTCTGTTTGGCGTTTCATTTTTGCTAAAAGTTGCTGATGCACTTTTATTTCATCATTTAAAACTTCAATCGTTTCGTCTTGAAAAGCCACTTTGGCTTCAAGTTCCATTAAGCGATGTTCAATTGTGTTCATTATTCTCTCGTATAATAAATCGCTCTGCGATACCGCTGGAGCTTTCGGTTAACAACGACTTATCGTTATCTGTAAATGTCACATCTAGCACCACCGCCGATTTAGGCTTACTGCCTTCGCGCGGGGTAACCTGCCAAGTTTGAATTTTTTCGCCGCTTAGTATTTGCCATAAATCAACGCGCTTATTTGGCGAGCCGGTTGCAAGCAAAGTGCCTTGTTCGTTAAAACGCACGGCAGTAAAAATTTTCTGACGCGCAATATACTTCAGTTTACTCACAAGATCACCTGTAGTCAGCTTCCATACATTTGCTTGTGCCATACTATCGGCCGTAAATGCATAGCGACCTTGTGGATCGAGCGTTACTTGGGTAACACGCGTTGGGTGATTAAATCGATGAATTACTTGCCCTGTACGTGTATCCCAAAAGTAAGCAACATAATCGTTAGAGCCACTTAAGGCGTAGCGTCCGTTAGGAGACAGGTCAACAGTGTTAACTTTATCCTGATGACCTAAGAACTCAATACGACGTCCAGTTTCTAGGTTTACAAATACGACAACGCCATCACTACGGCCGTATAAAACACTACGACCTTGATTACTAATGGCAATATCGCGAATACTGGCTTTTTGTATTTTGTAATAACCTTTATTTTTACCTGTGGTTATATCCCACACAGCAAAGGTGGTTTTTTCGGCGGTAACAGCCACGCTGTTATCAAAAGCAATAGCAACGGCGTATACCAAACTGTCTTGATCTTGCTGCTGAAACCATTGGTATTTTAGTACCTGCTGTTGATTATCCCACAGGGCGACCCCATGGTTGATAGAGGAGATTAAACTGTATTTACCATCGTTTGACAGCGCTGATGAAAACGCACCTTGTGCAGCATGTTCGTAACTTGCTACAGCGTGTTGTTTTTTATCGGTACAGGCGATGGCTAAAAAACAGCTAAATACGATTAAAAAAGTACGAAATATCGACATATTACAGGTATTTCCCCTTAACTCTTAGTGACTGAGAGGTTAGACTAGGACGCGTTAAATGCCTAGGTTGTTTGTCTAATCACTGGATATGTTTTTAGTTTAGCTAACAATGTGGAATTTAGTCATTAAACAAGCAGCCTATCATGTGGGCCGTTAATCTTTAACTAGTAATAATACATTAAAATGACAACTGCAAAGTGTGTCGGAGATTTAAAATGAAAAAGACGATTAGATTGTCATTGATTGCAGCGTCAGTTTTAGCGCTTACAGCTTGTAATCAAGAAGCAAAAAAAGAACAAGCTGAAGTTAAATTAGACACTGTAGAACAGCAACAAGCATACGGTATTGGTGCATCTGTAGGTAACTTTTTAAATAAAGACCTAGCAGACAAAACAGAAATTGGTATTGAACTAGACCAAGCACTTCTAATCCGTGGTTTTGAAGATGCACTTGCTGGTAATGCAAAACTTGACGAAGAAAAAATTCGCGAAGTATTAACTGAACTAGATACATCAGTGCGTACTAAGCAAGAAGAAAAAGCAAAAGTAGAATCTGAAAAAAGCAAAGAAGCCGGTGTTAAATACCTAGCTGACAACGCTAAAAAAGAAGGCGTTACAGTAACTGAATCTGGTCTACAGTACGAAGTACTTAGCGAAGGCGATGGCGAAAAGCCAGTAGCAACTGATGTAGTTAAAGTACACTACAAAGGTACTCTATTAGACGGTACTGAGTTTGATAGCTCATATGCACGTAACGAACCGACAACTTTCCCTCTTAATCGCGTAATTGCGGGTTGGACTGAAGGTTTACAACTTATGTCAGTGGGTTCTAAGTACAAGTTCACTATTCCTTCAGAACTTGCTTACGGCGATCGCGACTTAGGTAAAATTCCAGCTAATTCAACACTTGTATTTGAAGTTGAATTACTTGAAATTCAAAACGAAGAAGCACCAGCACAATAATAAGTTTATTGTGTAAATGCAAAAAGGGACCTTAGGTCCCTTTTTTAATACGTGTAAACAACGTCTTAGCTTGCGTGATTAGAAAACAAGTTATCAATAAGCTCATCTTCAAGTGCAAAACGTGCTTCTAATGCCTCACCAATAACAGATAAGTCATTATCAAAGTCTTTCAATAAGTCTTCTTTGTCTACTTCAGCGTACTTATCGTTAAAATCAAGCGCCACATCGGTTGTACTAGAAATGCGCGGGTAAATAGAGTTGGCTAACTCTTGGCTTTGCACGCCCTTTTTTTCACATGCTTTTGCTATATCGTCATATACTTCAAAGTGGCCTGCAGATAGGTAGTCCATTAAAAGCTGACAAAAAGATTCAATTAGCTTTGGCTCTGGCAATGCCTGATCTTGTTTTTCGTATGGCGTAAAGCCTGCAATTTTACAATAAAGTACAATAAGGTCTTGGCGTTCGTTTAGCCATTTATCAATTACCGTGTGGCTACCACCCCATTTCTGTTGAGCTTTTTCTACACGCGTCAGCATAATTGTTCTCCTAGCTGGGTTGGTCTTTCAATTAGAATATAATAAGTTTATGTACATCAAGATATATTTAATTTGCGCGTATATCAACAAGTAAAATTGAGCTACTTTGAGAGGGGTACCTTTTTATATAAACCGAGGTAGGGATTTTATTTTAGGCAAGAAAAAACCACCAGTTACGGTGGTCTAATTTCTTTCAGTGACTTGTTATAACAAGCTTTCTTATTTTTATGAGATGATTTTTATTGTTATTATTTTAAAACTTTTATTTTTATTGTTTTAAGATTTTTATTGTTGTTTTTGTTAACGCGGGACAAACAATACCAAGGTTTTCTTTATGTTGCAAACATATTAATGGAAAGTTTTAAATGTTATTCTTTTTTGCTTATTTTATAGTCAAAATGGATTGAAACACTCCATTCTATTGATCTACCTCTAGGTAAAGCTGTTTTCGTCCCTAAGCAATAGAGGGTGGATGAATATGGTGGTACAATCTTGCACAATTTATACAAGTCTTAGGATCATTTACGCCATGAGCGAATTAAAAAACGACCGTTATTTACGTGCACTTGCAAAACAACCTGTTGATGTAACTCCGGTATGGATGATGCGCCAAGCAGGACGCTATTTACCAGAGTATCGCGCTACACGTGCACAAGCGGGCGATTTTATGAGCCTGTGCCGTAATGCAGAACTTGCATGTGAAGTAACACTACAACCACTTCGTCGTTACCCGTTAGATGCCGCTATATTATTTAGTGATATTTTAACCATTCCAGATGCGATGGGCTTAGGCTTGTACTTTGAAACTGGCGAAGGCCCTAAGTTTGAACGTCCTATTTCATCACTTGCTGATGTTAAAAAAATTCCAAAGTTAGACCCTACAGACGAGCTTGGCTACGTAATGAACGCAGTAAGCACTATTCGTCGTGAACTTAAGGGCGAAGTACCACTTATTGGTTTTTCTGGTTCACCTTGGACGCTAGCAACGTATATGGTTGAAGGCGGTAGCAGTAAAGTATTTGGTAAAATCAAAAAAATGGCGTTTGCAGAGCCGCAAACACTTCATTTATTACTCGATAAGTTAGCTGATTCAGTTATTGATTACTTAAATGCTCAAATTAAAGCTGGCGCGCAATCGCTAATGGTATTTGACTCATGGGGTGGTGTATTAAGCCCACGTGATTACAACGAATTTTCACTGCAGTATATGCATAAAATTGTAGATGGCTTAATTCGTGAATACGATGGTCGTAAAGTACCGGTTACTTTGTTCACTAAAAATGGTGGTCAATGGATTGAAGCAATTGCAGCAACAGGTTGTGATGCAATTGGTCTTGATTGGACTATTAATATTAGCGACGCTAAGCGCCGTGTTGGTGATAAAGTAGCGCTACAAGGTAATATGGACCCGTCTATGTTACACGGTACACCAGAGCGTATTCGCCAAGAAGTAGGCACTATTTTAGAAGACTTCGGTACAGGCAATGGCCACGTGTTCAACTTAGGTCACGGTATTACACCAGATGTAGATCCTGAAAATGCCGGTGTATTCATTAATGCCGTACATGAGCTAAGTGCTAAGTACCATAAGTAATAGCCACTTAAACAGCATTAATGCTGTTTAAAAATAAAAAACCCGCTTAGTGCGGGTTTTTTGTTATCTATTTATAAAGGCGTTTAAAAACCTTATTTAAGCAGTTACTTAAATAAACGATTTAAACCATTTAATGCCGCAACACGGTAGGCTTCAGCCATGGTTGGGTAGTTAAATGTGGTATTTACAAAGTAGTCGATGTTATTGCCGCCATTTTTTTGTTCCATAATGGCTTGGCCAATGTGAACAATTTCAGACGCACGCTCACCAAAGCAATGTACACCAAGTACTTCTTTGGTTTCAGTGTGGAATAATATTTTTAAACTACCTACTTCAGTGCCTGCAATTTGCGCACGTGCCAAATGCTTAAACTGAGCACGGCCAACTTCATAAGGTACTTTAGCGGCTGTAAGTTCTTGCTCGGTTTTACCGACTGAACTCATTTCTGGAATGGTATAAATACCGGCCGGAATATCGATAATCAGGCGGTCATCACAGTTACCGCATGCAATGGCATCAGCAGCTATACGACCTTGGTCAAATGCTGCACTAGCAAGGCTTGGATAGCCAATTACATCACCAACAGCATAAACGTTATCAATTTCTGTTTGGTATGTTTCGTTCACTTTTAGCTGACCACGGCTATCGGCTTTTAAACCAATGGCTTCAAGGTTTAGCGTATCAGTGTTACCAGTACGGCCATTAGCAAATAAAATACAGTCAGCTTTTACGCGTTTGCCTGATTTTAAATGCATAATAACGCAGTCGTCACGGGTCTCTATTCGGTCAAACTCTTCATTATGACGAATAACAATACCGCTGTTCCAAAAGTGATAGCTAAGCGCGTCAGATATTTCAGCATCCATAAAAGCAAGCAAACGATCGCGCGTATTAACTAAATCAACTTTAGCGCCTAAGCCTTTAAATATAGAAGCGTACTCACAACCAATAACACCTGCGCCATAAATAAGTACGCGATGAGGATCGTGTTCAAGGCCTAGTATCGTGTCGCTTTCGTAAATACGAGAATGCGTAAAATCGACTTCAGGCGGGCGGTAAGGGCGTGATCCTGTTGCTATTACTATTGTTTTAGCAGTTAGTCGCTCGGTTGAACCATCATTTCTTTTTATTTCAATTGTGTGCTTATCTACAAAGCTCGCATCACCTTGAAACATATGAATGCGGTTGCGATCGTAAAAGCTGCTACGTAAATTAGATTGCTTAGAAATAACAGAACTGGCATGACGCAAAATATCAGGAAATGTTAAGCGGCTAGGGCGCTCACCAACATTAAATAACGGATTTGCTTTGTATTCAATATAACGGCTAACAGAGTGGCGAAGCGCTTTTGAAGGAATTGTTCCCCAATGTACACAACCGCCACCAACAGCTTCTTGGCGCTCAATAACCGCTACTTTTTTGTCATTTTTTGAAAGGTTCATGGCGGTACCTTCACCGCCAGGACCCGTGCCAATAATTATTGCGTCATATTGGTATGTCACGGGTACTTTTTTTTGTTCTGGTTGTTTGGCCACAGCCACTCCTAAATTAATTAAAAGAGGCTTTTAATAACCTCGCATTAAGTGCTAGCCATGCCTGTTTTTGATTTTCCCAGGCGGCTTCCAACTCATGGTATTGTGCCATTAATGCTGAGCGTTCACACTGCTTTGCCATGTTATTTTTTTTAACTTCTAACACTTGTTTTTGTAGTGAACAATAATTTTGCAGTTTTTTCAGCAGTAAATCGTACTCTTGTTGTAATAATGTAATCTTATCTTGCGCTAAAGGCAATTTTGCAAGACGCGTTTGCGTTTTACTCATTAGCGTTTCGGCTTTCGCTTTTTCGATGCGTTCAACTGGCGTACGCTTTAATTTATTAGCTAAACCAACAGCTGCTAAAGAGCGAATCATCCATTTTGTTGGATCGTAATGAAACCATTTAATACCGTTACGGTAGTCGCTTGCAAAAATATGGTGGAAGTTATGGTAACCCTCGCCATAAGTAAATAATGCTAAAAAGCCGTTATCGCGTGCCGTATTTTTTTCGGTGTATGGGCGAGAACCCCAAATATGTGCAACCGAATTAATAAAAAAGGTAAAGTGTTGGCTTAGTACTAAGCGTAGTAAACCTGCAAGAATTAACATACCCCATACATCACCTACCATTAAGCCAAGTGCGAGTGGCAAACCTACGTTCATAGCAATAGCAAGTTTTAAGTAGTGCTTGTGTTGCCACATAACCACTTTATTACGTTGTAAATCACGACAATTACTATAGTCGTTATAGCTATCGCCTTGGTAGTCACGTAACATCCAGCCAATATGGCTGTACCAAAAGCCATTAGTAGCTGCGTAAGGGTCTTTTATTGGGTCGTCAACTTGGCCGTGGTGTATACGGTGATCGCTACTCCAGTGCAAAGCACTGTTTTGTAGTGCAAAAGCACCGCCAAGCGCAAAAATAAATTCAACCGCAGGGTGTGCGTTATAGGTTTTATGTGCCCATAATCGATGGTAACCGGCAGTAATAGATAAGCCCGCATAAAACATGCAGCCTACAAAAGCAATCCAATGCGCGCTGGTAAATCCGTAGCTAATAGCGTACCAAGGTACAAGTGTGGCAGCCGCCAAAAAGGTTAGGCTAAAAAATAGGACGTTTGTCCAAATAATCGGTGGTTTATTCATAATTCTCAATCTCAGCGTACAACTGTAAGCTAAAATAGTATTTCAAACTCTTGGCGTCAAGTATTAGACTAGGGAATTAGGCACATTTTCACTAAAAATTCACATAAATTCATTCTAGGAGCTGTTGATGTCGGGTGTTAGAGCGCAACAGAAACAAAAAACACGACAGGCTTTAATTGAAGCGGCATTTAATCAGCTGAGTGCTGATCATAGTTTTTCGAATTTAAGTTTACGCGAAGTAGCACGAGAAGCCGGTATTGCCCCAACTTCTTTTTATCGTCATTTTAAAGACATGGATGAGCTTGGCTTAACCATGGTAGACGAAGCAGGTTTAACTCTTCGCCAACTAATGCGTCAAGCACGTAGGCGCATAGCAAACGATGGCGGCAGTGTTATAAACACCTCAGTGGTTACGTTTATGGAGTTTATTGATAACTCAAGTAACCAATTTAGATTATTGCTACGAGAACGCTCTGGTACGTCTAAAGCATTTAGAGCCGCTGTAGCCCGCGAGGTAAAACATTTTATTTTAGAGCTGGCTCATTATTTAGAAAGCGAAACTAAATGTAATGCTATGCATGCCTATATTCAGGCTGAATCTATGGTCACTCTGGTATTTAATGCCGGCGCAGAAGCGCTCGACATAGAAGGGCTACAACGCGACGAATTGATTGAGCGCGTTATTTGGCAATTACGTTATATTACTCGCGGCGCGTCGCATTACGTAAGAGAAACGAATAAAGAGGCATAGCTTAAAAAAATTGCAAAAAGTTAATATAAGCACGGTATATTGCAGTGCTTATTAATTTAAGCGCCACTAGTTGCGTATTTGTTATTTTAATTCTCCATGTTGACCTATGTTAAATTAAAAAACCCAATTGAATCGTTTTTAAATCTATTGTGTGGAATATTTATGCTTGCTTGGTGCGGCTATGAATGTTAAAAATAGGCTTCACTGAACACACACACAAGAAAACAAGATGCATATTATTCGTTTAATTACACTAAAACTTAACCTCTTACTGCTATGGCAAGTAAGCGGGGATTAGTGTGTTTGCATCGAGTTAAACACTAAAAACCCCGCAATTGCGGGGTTTTTTTTATCTCGCGGCTGGGATTAATTGAAATTTGGGTAACATAGGAATGAGGGGCAGTTATGCAAGAGCAAGATAAAGTATGGATTTTTGATACCACCTTACGTGATGGCGAACAGGCGCTTAAAGCAAGCCTTACTGAAGATGATAAAATTCAATTAGCACATACAATTAGCCGCTTGAATGTGGATGTGATGGAAGTGGGTTTTCCGGTTTCGAGCCCTGCTGATTTTCGCTCGGTGCAACGTATTGCAACCGAAGTAAAAGGCCCGATTATTTGTGGTTTAGCGCGCTCAGTTGCTAAAGATATTGAAGCCTGTGGCGAAGCACTTCGCACAGCACAACAAAGCCGTATTCATACTTTTATTGCAACTAGCCCTTTGCACCTTGAACATAAATTACGTATGAGCTTAGACGATGCAACGGCAATGGCTGTTAAATCAATTAAATTGGCACGTAACTATACTGATGATGTTGAGTTTTCGTGTGAAGATGCTGGTCGTACGCCGCACTGGGATTTATGTAAAATTGTTGAGCAGGCAATTAACGCCGGAGCTTCAACTATTAACTTGCCAGATACCGTTGGTTTTGTAACGCCTGACGAATACGCCGCTATGATCCGCCATTTAATGAATAACGTGCCAAATATTGATAAAGCGCGTTTAAGTGTGCATTGCCACAACGATTTAGGTTTAGCAGTAGCAAACTCGGTGGCTGCAGTGCAAGCAGGCGCACGCCAAATTGAGTGTACTATTAATGGCATTGGTGAGCGTGCTGGTAACTGCTCGCTTGAAGAAGTGGCGATGATCATGAAAATGCGCCACGACCACTTAAAAGTATACACCGACATAAAAAGTGAAGAAATTTACCGCGCATCTCGCCAAGTGGCTAAAATTTGTAATATGCCAGTACAACCAAATAAAGCGATTGTTGGCGAAAACGCCTTTGCACATAGCTCAGGCATTCACCAAGACGGTGTATTAAAAGCGCAAAATACTTATGAGATTATGTCGCCAGAAAGCGTGGGTGTGCCAAGCAACCAATTAAATATGACTTCACGTTCGGGCCGTCATGTTATTGAGCATCGCTTAGAAGAGTTAGGCTATCAAAAATCTGATTACGATATGGATGGCTTATACAAAAGCTTTATTGAGTTGGCTGACCAAAAAGGCACCGTATACGATTACGACCTTGAGGCAATGATTTACTTTAATCAAATTAACGACAAAGACGAAAAATACCAATTAGAATTTGTTAACTCGGCCTCTAACTCGCAATCGGTAGCAAGCTCTACCATTGGCATGCGCATTGATGGCGAAGCTAAACAAGAAGCCGCGACAGGTAATGGCCCAGTTGAAGCCTCGTTTGCAGCTATTGAGCGCTTAACTGGTATGAGCGTTGAAATGATTGAATATAACTTAGAAGCGACAGGCCAAGGCGCAAGCTCATTAGGCCAAGTAAATATTATAGCTAAATACGATGGCCGACCTTACCACGGTGCGGGCATTGCAGCGGATGTGGTTGAAGCGTCGGTACGCGCCATGATCCGTGTTTATAACTTAATTTATCGTGCACAAAAGGTGTCTGATTTAAAACAACAAAGGAAAGCAGGATGAGTAAAACAAACTACAGCGTTGCCGTTTTAGCTGGCGACGGTATTGGTCCAGAAGTAATGGCAGCAGCAGAGCAAGTATTGGATGCTGTGAGCGATAAGTTTGGTTTTACCCTAAACCGTCAGCATCATGCAATTGGCGGTGCAGCCATTGATGAATTTGGTGAAGCATTACCACCAAAAACACTAAGTGCTTGTGAAAACGCCGATGCTATTTTATTTGGTTCGGTAGGCGGTCCTAAATGGGAAAACTTACCACCAAATGAGCAACCGGAGCGCGCATCGTTATTGCCGCTTCGTAAGCACTTTGGTTTGTTTTGTAATTTACGCCCTGCACAGTTATTACCTGCATTAAGTGCAGCGTCGCCACTTCGCGCAGATATTAGCGAAAAAGGCTTTGATATTTTATGTGTGCGCGAACTAACTGGCGGCATTTACTTTGGCGAAAAAGGCCGCAGTGGTGAAGGCGCAGAAGAGTTTGCATTTGATACGCAAACATACTCACGAAAAGAAATTGAACGTATTGCACGCTTTGCTTTTGAGGCGGCAAAACTACGTAGTAACCACGTAACATCTGTTGATAAAGCCAATGTATTAGCATCAAGCGTATTATGGCGCGAAGTAGTAACCGAAGTAAGCAAAGACTACCCAGAAGTAAGCCTAGATTACATTTACGTAGATAACGCCGCTATGCAGTTAGTTAAGCAGCCTAGCCAGTTTGACGTACTACTTTGCGATAACTTATTTGGCGATATTTTGTCAGATGAGTGCGCTATGATCACAGGCTCAATGGGCTTATTACCTTCGGCAAGTTTGAATCAATCAGGTTTTGGATTGTACGAGCCAGCAGGTGGTTCAGCGCCAGATATTGCAGGCAAAGGCGTTGCAAACCCAATAGCACAAATTTTAAGTGCCGCATTAATGCTACGTTACTCGCTAGGGCAAGACGAAGCTGCTCGCACGATTGAAAAAGCAGTGGCAGAAGCTGTAGAAGCAGGCGTTGGCACACCAGATATATATCCAAATGCAGGTTACAGCACAAGCGATGTGGCAGCAGCCATCGTTTCACGCATTTAATAACATATTAAAGTTGCAGCACCGTTATGCTGCAACTCAAACAGATTAGGGAATTAGCAAGTGGCCCAAACGTTATACGAAAAAATTTGGCAAGCACACACCGTTGCCAGCATAAACGAGCAAACCGACTTACTTTATATTGACCGCCATTTAGTGCATGAAGTTACTTCTCCTCAGGCTTTTGCAGGCTTGCGTGAAAAAAACCGTACTGTACGTTGCCCAGAAAAAACCTTTGCAACGATGGACCATAATGTATCGACTAAAAGCCGATCACTTGATGCCGCAAGCGAAGTATCTAAAAATCAATTAATGGCGCTTGATAAAAACTGTAAAGAGTTTGGTATTGTACTTTACGATTTAAACTCAATTAACCAAGGCATTGTGCACGTAATGGGCCCAGAGCAAGGTATTACTTTGCCAGGCACAACCATTGTATGTGGCGATAGCCATACCTCTACGCATGGTGCGTTTGGCGCATTGGCGCATGGTATTGGTACGTCTGAGGTTGAGCACGTATTAGCAACACAAACGCTACAGCAAAAAAAGGCGAAATCGTTAAAAATTCAAATTAATGGTGTATTGCGTCCAACGGTTACTGCTAAAGATTTAATTATGGCTGTAATTGGCAAGTTAGGTACTGCTGGTGGCACAGGTTATGTAGCAGAGTTTTGTGGTGCAGGCATTGAAGCGCTTTCGATGGAAGCGCGTATGACGCTATGTAATATGAGCATTGAAATGGGTGCTAAAGCGGGTTTAATTGCATCTGACCAAATTACTTATGATTACTTAAAAGGTCGCCCATTTGCACCAAAAGGCGCAGATTTTGATGCAGCTGTAGAATACTGGGAAACATTAAAAACGGATGAAGGCGCACACTTTGATTTAGTTGTTGAGCTAAATGCTGACGACATTCAACCGCAAATTACCTGGGGCACAAGCCCAGAGCAAGTAATTGGTGTTGATGAGTGCATACCTGATCCAGATAAAGAACCAGATTTAATTAAAGCCGATGCTATACGCAGCGCCCTTAAATACATGGACTTAAAAGCGGGCGATAAATTATCAAGCGCAAAAGTAGACACGGTATTTATTGGCTCATGTACAAATAGCCGCATAGAAGATTTACGCGCAGCGGCAAAAATTGTTGAAGGCAAACAGGTGGTAGCCGGCATTGAAGCGTTAATTGTACCGGGCTCTGGCTTAGTTAAAAAACAAGCAGAAGACGAAGGCTTAGCCGATATTTTTAAAGCCGCAGGCTTTGAATGGCGCGAACCGGGTTGCTCAATGTGTTTAGCAATGAACGATGACCGCCTAGAAGCAGGTAAGCGCTGTGCGTCTACTTCTAACCGTAACTTTGAAGGTCGCCAAGGTCGCGGCGGGCGTACCCATTTAGTTAGTCCAGCAATGGCTGCAGCTGCTGCAATACATGGTCACTTTGTTGATATTAGAGGAGAAGCCTAATGAGCGTATTTTTTAGTGGCTTAATGGCCCCACTTGATAAAAACAATGTAGATACTGATCAAATTATTCCTAAGCAATTTTTAACATCAACTAGCCGCGAAGGCTTTGATGCGGCATTGTTTTATGATTGGCGTTACCTAGATAACGACGAGCCAAACCCTGACTTTATTTTAAATCGCCCGTGTTACCAAGGCGCGCAAATATTATTAACGCGCGATAACTTTGGCTGTGGCTCATCTCGTGAGCATGCACCATGGGCACTTAAGCAATATGGTTTTGAAGTGATTTTAGCTGAAAGCTTTGCAGATATTTTCTTTAATAACTGTGGTAACAACCAAATGTTAGCCATAGCGTTACCTGCCGATACGCTTGAGCAATTGTTTGTACTTAGCGAGCAGCACGACGATATTAACATTGAAATCGATCTTGAAAATCAAACACTAACAAGCAGTAAATTTGCGCCAATTAACTTTGATATTAGTAAAGAAGTAAAAGAGCGCTTATTAAGTGGCTTAGATTTTATCGGTGTAACCGAAACGCTAAACCCACAAATTGATGCGTTTGAAAAACAACTCGCTGCTGAGCGTTCTTGGCAGTAACGCTAAATATATTTGACATGATCGTCAGCATACAGTAAATTTGATGTATCGGCTCGGCACAGCTCATATCCATATTTTTAGCGGATATCAGCAGTCCCGGGCTTTTTGCGTTTTTGTGAGCATATAAATGGATAATAAAATTGCAGTTTTTGTAGACGGAGGGTTCTTTGTAAGGCGGGTAGAGTTCTTTAGCCGGAAATACTTTGGGGCTCAGAAAGTCTTACCTGAACATATGGTTTCCATAATGTTGCACATCATAGACCAACATCAAGTCCATTTGAAAAAAGATATTCTCTATCGTATTTATTACTACGACGCACCTCCTTTTACTGAGCAGTTACGCGAACCGGTTGTACGACCGGGAGAGAAAGGAGGGGCAAGAACGAAGAACTTTAAGACAGATCCTAGAACTATTCGACAGCTAGACCTTCACCAGCAACTATCGAAAACGAGAAAAGTTGCTTTGCGAATGGGTGAGCTTGCTGCTACTAAGCGTTGGATTCTCAACGAATACGCTCAAAAAAGTTTGCTAAAAGGGGATAAGCGTATTGACGAACTCACGCCCGAGGATTTCCATCCTGATTTTCAACAAAAAGGCGTAGATACGCGTATAGGTATAGATATAACCACTCTTACTCTTAGCCAGTTTGTAGATACTATGGTTCTAATAGCTTCTGATGCTGACTTCGTTCCGGCTGCAAAGTTAGCTCGTACTCATGGTGTAGATGTTGTTCTTGATCCGCTATTCGGCACTGTAGCAAAAGGTCTTGAAAAGCACATCGATGGTAAAAAATCTTTTGATATTGTGAAAAAGTTATCTGAACTTTTTAATGTTCAACCAAACCCTATACCAGAATGGTGGGGTGTTGGTGATTGACATTCTTCTAATCGAAGCGAGTTAAATAAATATCAAAAAAGCACGGCAATTGCCGTGCTTTTTTGTGGGTAAATATTAGATATGGTAGCTAAAGATTAATGCCTAAATTCAGCCATTAACGCAGGTATGCCAGGTAACATGCCTACAATTGCCATTACAGTGGTAAGTAGCACAAACATAATAAGTGGAATCACCCAGCGGCTCATTTTAGTTAACTCAGCGCTGCGCTCTTTACAGCCAATTAGCCCTAAGTTATCAAGTAGCATAGTAAGTGACCAGCCAAAGGCCGGATTAACCAAGGTTGAAGCAAATACCACAATAGCGGCTGATTGCGTTGTTTTACCTTCGCGTGTCATTTCCATGCCAGCTTCAAGTAGTGGGATAAACACGCCCACAATAAGTGCTACACACAATACAGGCTGCCAAATTGCTAAATCCATAGGGTAACCCCATAAACCAGCAATAATACAAAATAATGCAGTTAAAATAGCGCCAGCAGGAATAGGGCGCTTAGCAATAGCGGCAGGCACAATATAAGTCCCCCAAGAGGACGCAAAGTTAGCACCGCCGGCAAGTGAGCCAAACGTTTGTCTAACCGATGCGCTTAGCATGGTATCGTCGATATTCATTTGCACTTTTTCGGTGCGTTGTGGATAGCTTATTTTTTGAAATACTTGATGGCCTAAAAAGTCTGGCGACCACATGGCGACAGCAAGTACAGCGAAAGGGAGTACAACAACAAAGCTTTCAAGTGTTGGTAGGCCAAGCATCCAACCTGTATTTTCGCCCCACCAGTACCCAGGATTCATATTTGGTAAACCCGGTGCAGTATGAAATTCAAATGGGGCACCTAAAGCAAAGGCAACCACGCCACCAATAAGACAGCTTAACGGCACCGCTAACCAACGCTTTTTAAAGTGCTCTAAAAGTGCATACAATAAAATGGTGGCTAAAATAACAATAAATGCAATGTGTGCCATATCAATGGCTTCAGCCCAAGCAAACAGCTTTTTAACTTGCGAAATAGTGCCAATAAAGCCCAAATAAATGAGTAGTCCGCCACACACACCTTTACTGGTTAGGCGCGCGAGCATACTTCCTCCCTTGGTTATGGCTAAAATAAAACCAAAGGCACCAATGAGTAAGCCAAACGCCATAGGGTGACCGCCCGCAGCAACTACAATAGGAATTAATGGAATAAGCGGGCCGTGAGTACCGGCTAAGTTAGCCGTGGGTAAAATAAAGCCCGAAAATAAGATGATAAAAATAGAAACAATGAGTAATTCGTAACGCACATTTTCTAAAACAAACGCATCGCCTAAACCAAGAGGTGCCGCAAATGTTGCTGCAATAGCGCCCACCATAACCACTTTACCAATAGTGCCGGCCATTGCTGGAATGGTGTCTTCAAATTCAAATCGGTAATCTCTAAACGGTAAATTAGGACGCCAACGTTTAGGCTGCATAATTTGTAATTCATGTTCGAGATACTCGTCGCGAGTATTAAACTCTGAACTCGGTTTATGAAGCTGCTCGTAGCTTTGAGCGTCCTTGTGCGTGTTTGATGGTGCATCACCGGGCGGTGTAGTTTGCATGCGTTCTCCTGCAACATTGTTGCTTAGTCAAATAAATACGGCTTTTGTTAAAGCAAATGAATATTGAATATGCAGGGTAAATCAGCTTTTAGGCTGGGATGTATAGGCAAAAGGTCGTGCATGGTTGTTTTTAATACAGTTAATCTGAAAAACAGCTTTACGTTAAAAATTATAAAATTACAGATATAGGTTGAAAACCACTAAAAATCAAGTGTTTGCGTTTTATTTTAAAGGGGTGAAGGACTGTTTGCAGAATAGTATCGTGTTAATGGCAGGTTATTATCCTTTAGTCTTAGTGGTTGTTAAAGCCGTTATATTTCAAGCTATTTTTTTACAGCAGCCGTTAATTTCGTTTTATTTGTGGTGAAATAATACTTCTGTTACTTTCGGGTTGTTAATAACAATAATAAAGAATAGAGATGCAACTCAACTCCCCTAAATCAATTGGTATTTTACTTGGTACGCTTTACGGCATATTTATGCGGCTATTTGTAGAGCTAGTCAATGCTTATAATTTAGGTGATCTTGTCTCTATATCATTTATGTTTTTAGTGCCTGTTGCTATTGGTTATATTCGTATTCACTTTGAGTATAACGAATCAAAAACATTAACTAAAAGGCAAATGATCACGATTGCTTGGCAGCCAATTTTTGTTTTTTTACTTGTAAGTGTTATTACGTTACTGGAAGGTAGTATTTGTGTGGCAATGGCTTTGCCTGCTTTTATGTTTTTTTCCAGCATTGGTGGATTACTTGCGGGCTTTGTTAGAAAGCGCAAAATAAAAAAAGCGAATAGCTCCTTATTATCAATTGCCTTGTTGCCTATATTGCTCTCACCTATTGAAGTTAATTTTTTACATTCATCAAAAATATACGAAGTAACAAACTCTATAACAATTAATGCACCCATCAATGTTGTGTGGCAGCAGTTAGCAAATGTGAGTGATATAAAACCACAGGAAGTGCCTTTTTCACTCACTCAATTAATTGGTGTACCAAAGCCATTAAAGGCAAGTATGAATGCTAGCGGTATAGGCGCTGTTCGCACAAGTACTTGGCAAAAAGGCGTTGTGTTTAAAGAAGTAATAACCGACTGGCAGCCAAACAAAAAAATGCTTTATAAGTTTGAAATAAACCCAGATTTAATACCGGATGATGCACTTGATAAGCACGTAAAGCTTGGCGGTGAATACTTTTCTCCACTTTATGGAGGTTATCAGCTAAGTGAAGGTAAAAGCGGCAATACGATTTTAACATTAAAAACGACCGTGCAAGATAATACAAATTTTGGTGTTTATTCGCGAATATGGGGTGAGGTGATATTTCAAGATTTTCATCACTCACTGTTAACGCTGATGAAAAACAGAGCTGAAAAATCGACTACCGCAGCTGTTTCCTACAATTAGCTTAAATCATTGTGACTATAAAAATATTACACACTAAAAGTTAAAAGCCTTTGCAATTGCAAAGGCTTATGTTTTAGCTGCTAACTTTTACCAAATCATTTCTACAAATTCAGGGTGGTCGATATACGGGTTACGATTACCTTGAAACTCAAACGCCGCTTGGTTACGGTCAAGTTCCATTTGGCTTACAGGGTCACTGTTATGCCAATTTAATAGCATGGCTACAACCCAGCTTTCAAAGACTTTATTGCTTGAGCCATTAAGTACCGCATTACTTGAAGTTGTTTTAGTTTGCCAAGAACCAATTACATTTTCGTAGCGCGTTGCCATGTAAAAATAAGCGCGAGCAAAGTCACCTTTAAATTCGTCAATTGGCTCAAACACAGTACCTGAGTAATTTAACGAACTTGCGGCAGAACCTAATTTACTTCCGTTAGTTGATGTAAATGAAGCGCTTGCTACTTCACCAAATGGGAAATTACTGCGTTTTGAGTTTACATAACCGTCGGTTGCGTAAATATGATGCACATCTGAGTTCATTGGCTCAATAGTGCCGCCAAACCAGCTTTTAGGGAATGAATGCTCACGGTTGTAACAGCCGCCTTCTCCACTATAGTTACCACATTGATCGCTCACAGCAGCATAATTGTAGCTGTCGGAACCGTTTGGTTTTTCGCTATACATATCTAAAATGCTGTTATCGTTTTCAAAGTATTTATCACGTGCTGATGAGTCGTAAAAATTCCAAATAGCCGAGTAACCCTGTGCATTATGATCTTTAATAATATTATAAAGCTCAGTTTTTAGTGCATAACCCGATAACCCTTGAGCAGTAACATAGTAGCCAGTGGGTGTTGGGTTGGTCCCGCCGCCATCACCAGAGCCACCACCTAAAGTAAATGCCGTGCTGTCTGTATTATTAAAACTTGCACCGCTAGCAAGTGTGGTAGAGCCTTGTTTAAGCGCATAACTGCCACTACCTGTTGAACAACACATGCCATCGCCGTAGCTGTCGTTAATAACAAGTGTGTAAACACCATCAGTTAGGCATATTTGTTCATCATACTGAGTGTTTGATGCGTAACCACTGCCATTGGCAATTGCACTACCTTGGTTATTATTAACGGTCCAGCTAGTTTCGCTACCGTAGTTATCGGTATTAAGCGTTAAGGTAAGGTTATTGTCAGTACAGCTTGTAGATGAACCACCATCGGTATTAGGTAAAAAGTTATCTACGTATACGGTTTCGCTGCCATCAAATCCACTTACATCGTAAAAGCGCAGGCCGACATTAATCGTTTTATTACTGCTTGCTGTGTAACTATGGCTAATAGTTTGCCATTGATTAGTTTGTGCCTGATTTGAATAGCCTTGGTAACCATCTACATACAAGCGCGCTTTAATTTTTCCTTCGGTGTGGTAAACATCAGCCGAAAAGTTATAGGTTTTACCTACTTCTACAGTAACTTGTTGTAATAAATCGGTGTTACTTTGCGATCCTGTATTTACATTTACAGCGGCAGAGCTGCTACCACTTTTAACTGTGCTGGTTGAGCGCGTTAAGCTGATTCCGCTATCAATAGTGCTCCAAGAACTAGGTGTATTACCTGACCATTGCTCAAAGCCGCCATTAGTTACATTGGCCATTACAGGTAATGATCCCAGCAACAATGCGGTACTAAGTAGTCTATTTTTATATTTCCCGTGTAACATGGTTGTTCCTATTTTAATTTTGAAAGTGAAATATACCCTACATTAGTTTAGTTACAAAATTGTTAATTTAAAATGCAGTAAAAAGCAATAATTGCTCTTTAAACTGTTTTTGAAGGTGTTTTTATAAATTAATAACTAAATGGAATATCAAAGCAGATTCTATTCTTTTTTTATCTATGCTGAGCCCGTTATCCTACAAACTTAGAAAACCTCAACAGACACGCTCTGGATGAGGTAAAACTCATTTTTAACAATACACAAAGTGTGTTGTGTTTAATTTTCAGGGTTATGGGGAATCGATTCATGTTGTTAGGTCAACTAAATGCTGCGGCAAGCCCGCTATCGCAAGATCAAGTACAAAAGCTGCAAGGTTTAGTAGCTGAGCTTAATCCAATTCAACAAGCATGGGTAAGCGGTTACTTAGCTGCAAATGCTAACTCAGCTGCATTAGGTGCTCATACTGCTGGCGTACCGGCCGCAGGAGATGCAGCAGCGCTAACTATTTTATATGGTTCGCAAACAGGTAACGCAAAAGGCGTAGCAAGCAAAATGAAAGAGCAGGCTGAGTCGCGCGGCTTAGCCGTTAAGCTTGTTAGCATGTCAGATTACAAACCAACCGCCCTGAAAAAAGAAAAGTTTTTAACTATCGTTGTATCTACTTACGGCGAAGGTGAGCCACCAGAAGACGCAGAAACACTTCACGAGTTTTTGGCAACTAAGAAAGCACCAAAACTAGACGATGTAAAAATAGCCGTTATTGGTTTAGGTGATTCTAGCTATGAGTTTTTCTGCCAAACAGCGAAAGATTTTGAAGAGCGTTTAAATAAACTAGGTGCGCAAACTATATATCAACGTGCTGATTTAGATGTAGATTATGAAGAAGAAGCTGCAACATGGATTGCGGGCGCAATTGATGCATTTGAACCTGATTTAAAAGCGCAACAAGATGCAGCCGGTGGCCAAGTTGTATCAATGCCATTTGGTGCACCAACAACAGCTTCAAGCCAATATACAAAACAAAACCCATTTGAAGCAGAGCTATTAACGGTTCAAAAAATTACCGGTCGCGACTCAACTAAAGATGTACGCCATGTTGAAATTTCGCTTGAAGGTTCTGACATTACTTACACACCAGGTGACTCATTAGGTGTTTACTTTTTAAATGACGATGTATTAGTTGATGAAGTACTTACACTTACTCAAATAGATGCAACAAGCATTGTAAAAGTAGGTGATGAAGAGCTAAGTGTACGTGATGCACTTATTGAAAAACTAGAGCTGACTCAGTCATACCCTGGTTTTGTAGAAAAATATGCAACAGCAACAGGTACGCCTGAATTATTAAAGCTTGTAGAAGATAAAGCCGCAATGCGTGCGTATATTGAACCTCGTCAAATATATGATGTAATTCGCCAAAACCCAGCAAAGCTTGATGCGCAAACATTAGTAGATTGCCTACGTAAATTACAAGCGCGTTTATATTCAATTGCATCTAGCCAAGCCGAGGTTGAAGACGAAGTACATTTAACACTAGGTCTAGTGCAGTTTGATGCATTTGATAGCGAGCATTTAGGTGGCTGTACTGGTTACTTAACTCGCCGTGCTGAAGAAGGCTGTAAAGTTAAAGTATTTAGTGAACATAACGATAATTTCCGCTTACCAACAAACGATGATACACCTGTGATCATGGTAGGCCCTGGTACAGGTATTGCGCCGTTCCGTGCATTTTTACAAGAGCGTGACTCGCGTGAGGCACAAGGCAAAAACTGGTTGTTTTTTGGTAACCCACATTTTACCCAAGACTTTTTATACCAAGTAGAAATACAGGGTTATTTAAAATCGGGTTTACTTAACAAAGTAGATGTAGCATTTAGCCGCGACCAAGCCGAAAAAGTATACGTACAAGACAAGTTACGCAGTAACAGTAAAGCCGTGTTTGAATGGTTAGAAGCGGGCGCTCACTTTTATATTTGTGGCGATGCAAATCGCATGGCAAAAGATGTGCACAACGCCTTGCTTGATATCGTTAAAGAAAACACAGGTAAGAGTAACGAAGACGCAGAGCAATACTTAAAAGATTTACGTAGCGCAAACCGCTATCAGAAAGACGTGTATTAATCACGTTTCTTATTTTATTTAACAGCTAACAGCCGTCACTGTAACAAATTTAGGATTTAAAATGAGCGAACAAGATAAAAACGTAAAACTTTCTGATAACGAACGTTTGAAAAGAGAAAGTAACTTTTTACGTGGCACCATAGAGCAAGATTTAAAAGACGAAATTACCGGTGGTTTTACTGCCGATAACTTTCAGTTAATACGTTTTCATGGCATGTACCAACAAGATGACCGCGATATACGTGGTGAGCGTGCTAAGCAAAAGCTAGAGCCGCTACATAATGTAATGTTACGTGCACGTATGCCGGGCGGTATTATTAAGCCAGAGCAGTGGTTAGCAATCGACAAGTTTGCAGATGACAAAACAAGCTACGGCAGCATTCGTTTAACAACGCGTCAAACGTTTCAGTTTCATGGTGTATTAAAGCCAAATATTAAAGGCATGCACCAAATGCTTGATAGCGTAGGTATAGACTCTATTGCTACAGCGGGTGACGTTAACCGTAATGTGCTTTGTACTACTAACCCCGTTGAATCTGAGCTACATCAAGAAGCATACGACTGGGCTGCAAAAATTTCTGAGCATTTATTACCAAAAACGAAAGCGTATGCCGAAATTTGGTTAAATGGCGAAAAAGCAGAAACCACAGAAGAACCAATTTTAGGGTCTAATTACTTACCGCGTAAATTTAAAACAACGGTGACTATTCCACCTAACAACGAAGTTGATGTTCACGCTAACGATTTAAACTTTGTGGCAATTGCTGATAACGGAAAGCTTGTAGGTTTTAACGTATTAGTAGGTGGTGGCCTAGCCATGACCCACGGCGATACAGCAACGTATCCGCGTAAGGCTGATGACTTTGGCTTTATCACACTAGAAGATACTTTAAAAATTGCAGAGCATGTTGTATCTGTGCAGCGCGATTGGGGTAATCGTTCAAACCGTAAAAATGCTAAAACAAAATACACACTAGACCGTGTAGGCGTTGATGTATTTAAAGCTGAAGTAGAAAAACGCTCAGGTGTTACGTTTGCACCAAGTCGTCCGTTTGAGTTTACTCATCGTGGCGATCGCATTGGTTGGGTTGAAGGTATTGATGGTAAGCACCACTTAACGTTATTTATTCAAAGTGGTCGTATTTTAGACTACCCAAATAAGCCGCTTAAAACAGGTTGTCGTAAAATCGCTGAAGTTCACCAGGGTGATATGCGTATGACGGCAAACCAAAACTTAATTATTGCCGGTGTACCTGCCGATCAAAAAGCAGTGATTGAAGAAATTGCTCGTAGCCATGGCTTAATTGATGACAATGACTCACAGCAGCGTAAAAATTCTATGGCGTGTGTTTCACTGCCAACGTGTCCACTTGCAATGGCTGAGGCAGAGCGTTACTTACCAAGCTTAGTTGAAAAAACTGAGGCACTGCTTGCTAAGCACGGTATACCAGATGACAGCATTATTATGCGCGTTGTGGGTTGCCCGAACGGCTGTGGCCGCGCAATGCTTGCAGAAGCAGGCTTAGTAGGTAAAGGCCCAGGTAAATACAACGTTTACTTAGGTGGTAATTTAGAAGGCACGCGTATTCCTAAATTGTACCTTGAGAACGTAGGCGAAGATGTTTACCTAGAAGCATTCGATAAGCTAATTGGGCAATGGGCTAAAGAGCGTAACGACGGTGAGTGTTTTGGTGACTTTGTTATACGCAAAGGCATTGTTGCTGAAGTAAAAGTATCAGTAACCGATTTTCACGCATAATTTAATACCAGCGCTTAGCGCTGGTGAGGCTTGGAATTTTCCATGAGTGAATTTAAAAATATTTTACAGCTAGATAAACAAAGCCAAACGGCAATGTTAGCTGATGCTAATGGTTTACTAGAGGGTATGAGCGCTGAGCAGCGCGTTGCATGGGCGCTTGATAACTTGCCTAATACGGCATTTTTATCATCTAGCTTTGGTATTCAAGCAGCAGTGATGCTGCATTTAATGACCTCACAACGCCCAGATATTCCTGTTGTATTAACCGACACAGGTTATTTATTTCCTGAAACGTATCAGTTTATTGAACAAATGAGTGAGCGTTTATCGCTTAACTTAAAAGTGTATAAAGCGCAGTTGAGCCCAGCATGGCAAGAAGCCAAATTTGGTAAGCTATGGGAGCAAGGCGAGGATGGCATTAAGCAATATAATCAGCTTAATAAAGTAGAGCCGATGACCCGCGCGCTAAAAGAGATTGAAGCCGGTACTTGGTTTAGTGGCCTGCGCCGCGATCAATCATCATCGCGTGCTGATAAACAGTTTGTAGAAATTAGCCGTGGCACGGTTAAAGTGTACCCAATTATTGAATGGTCTAACCGCGACGTGTATCAGTATCTTACTAAGCACGATTTACCTTATCACCCATTATGGGAGCAAGGTTATGTGTCGATGGGCGACGTGCATACAACGCGTAAGTTAGAACCAGGAATGACAGAAGAAGAAACTCGCTTTTTTGGTTTAAACCGAGAATGCGGACTACACATGGATGGTGACGGTATTTAACGTTACTACGGTGTAGTTAAATCAATAATAACAACGCAGCTTAGGCTGCGTTTTTATTTTCTTTAATTAGGGTACAAAAATTGCCTAATTAAGTATTTTTTATTAAACTCAAGGAAATAAAGGATTAATTAAAGCAGGAACGCTATGAAATACTTTACCTATTTAGCTATATCAATCATGGCTATTGCAGTCATCTCTTTGTTTTATTTAAAAAAGCCCGATGGTCAAACATGGCTTTCTGCATCATCTATTAGTAATGAATCTCAGCAAATTAAAGAAAAAATGGTCGCGCTTTCAAGCAATACTCTAGATCAAGCTGTGCAGGGTGTTAAGCAAGCAGGCGATAAAATTGCGAGTAGTATTTCTGATGAACCAATGCCTGCAAGTACTACATCAAGTAGTAAAATTTTTAAGTGGCAAGACGAAACCGGTCAATGGCACTTTTCTGATACACCTAACCCGCATGCAAAAAGTATTGAAGTAAAACTCGATCCTAAAGATATTACTGTTATTGCCGCAGAAGACACGTCTATTTTAAATACCTCTCCAAGTACAAATACAATGTCGGCTGCACCAGAGGGGATCAGTATTTTGAATCCTGAGTCTGTTAAAAAGCTATTTAATGACGCCGAAAATGTAAAAGACAAACTAGAAAAACGTAATAAAGAAATTAATAATTTAAGTGCACTTTAGCTATTCTGAGTTAGGGCTTTTATGGTTTTTTAAATAACGTTTTTCGGCTTCCATTAGCAGTATGGTTAAATATATTTTAGTGGGAAGTGATAATAGCACCCCTATAGCAATACATGCTGCCGCTATAATTATTCCTTTAATACCATGATCTATAGTGAAGTAGCTCGACACAATTAAAGTATGGCCAGTCACAATAAGGCATAATCCAAACACTATTGATGTTTTAAGCAGTCGAATAATCATTATTTGCGACATAGTCACCTCATTAAGAGTAACCCTAGTGTAGGCAGGCTTTAAATATTCGGCATTGATTTGAAACAACAAACAGCTCACATAAAAAAGCCCAGCTTATTAGCTGGGCTTTTAAATACACTAATTACAGCGCGTATTAATCAAGCATATTACGCAGTACATATTGTAAAATGCCGCCGTGTTTGTAGTAATCCCACTCTTTAGGGGTATCAATACGTACATCAGCACTCAAGGTTACTTTTTTACCTTCGGCATTGGTTGCAATGACGGTTACTTCATCGGTTTTATCGTACAGGCCATCAATATCAAATTGTTCTTGCCCTGTTAACCCGTGTGACTCGTAGCTTTCACCTTCTTTAAATTGCAGCGGTAATACACCCATGCCAATTAAGTTAGAACGGTGAATACGCTCATAGCTTTGTGCTACAACGGCTTTTACACCAAGTAATAGTGAGCCTTTAGCCGCCCAATCACGAGATGAACCTGTACCGTACTCTTTACCCGCTAAAATAATGAGTGGAGTATTATTTTTTTGATACTCCATAGCAGCATCGTAAATGCTTGCTAAATCGTTTTCTGGTTGCGTACGTGTTACGCCGCCTTCAGTACCTGGGGCAAGTAAGTTTTTAAGGCGAACATTGGCAAACGTTCCGCGCATCATTACTTCGTGATTACCACGGCGTGAGCCATACGAGTTAAACTGCGATTTTTCTACACCTTTCTCTTGCAAGTATAAACCTGCTGGCGCTTCTGCTTTAATAGCACCCGCTGGAGAAATATGGTCAGTGGTTACTGAATCCCCAAGCTTAGCTAAACAACGTGCACCTTCAATAGTAGGGATGCCCGGTGGTTCTACTTTCATACCATCAAAAAATGGTGCTTTTTTAATGTAGGTAGAAGCATCGTTCCAATCGTAAAGTTTGCCATCTGGTATTTTAATTTGCTGCCAACGGCTATCGCCTTCGTAAACGTTAGCGTAGCTTTTTTCAAACATTTCTTTAGTTACTGTTTCTTTAACTAGGTCACTTACTTCTTTAACGCTTGGCCAAATGTTTTTAAGGTAAATATCGTTACCGTTAGCATCTTGAGCAAGGGGTTCGTTGTATACGTCAATATCGGTTCTACCTGCAATGGCATAAGCTACAACAAGCGGAGGAGAGGCTAAAAAGTTCATTTTAACATCTTGATGAATGCGTCCTTCAAAGTTACGGTTACCCGATAAAATAGAACTAACCACTAATTTGTGCTTTTGAATGGCATCTGATATTTCAGTTGGAAGTGGGCCTGAGTTACCAATACAAGTTGTACAACCGTAGCCAACAAGGTTAAAGCCTAAGCTTTCTAGGTCATCCATTAGGCCTGCTTTTTCCAGGTAGTCGGTAACTACCTTAGAGCCTGGCGCAAGTGATGTTTTAACCCAAGGTTTTACATTAATGCCTAACTGTTTTGCTTTTTTAGCGACTAAGCCTGCGGCTAAAATAACACTTGGGTTAGAAGTATTAGTACAGCTGGTAATCGCAGCAATAACACAAGCGCCATCGTTTAGTTCAAACTCTTGGCCTTTAAATTTAACCTTAGCGGCACCCATAAACTGCGCTTCGTCAACTGGTTCGTCTGGGTTTGTTGCTGGGCCTTCACTTTCAATACGAGCTTGTTCTTCATCGCTTTTATCGCGACGAGCCATACGTTCGTCTTGGAAGCCTTTTAAATGATCGCCAATAACTTTGCCAGCTTCGTTTAGGGCAATTCTATCTTGTGGACGTTTAGGCCCTGCAAGGCTCGGTACAACATCATCTAATTTAAGTTCAAGTGTATCTGTGTAGCTAGCTTCGTCACCATCGTTACGCCATAAGCCTTGATGCTTAGCATAATCTTCAATTACTTTTAGGTGTTTTTCGTCGCGGTTTGTTAAGCGAAGGTAGTTAATGGTTTCATCATCAATCGGGAAAATACCACATGTAGCACCGTACTCTGGTGCCATATTAGCAATGGTTGCTCTATCGGCAAGTGGTAGGTCAGCAAGGCCGTCACCATAAAACTCTACAAATTTACCCACTACGCCGTGGTTACGCAGTATTTCGGTAACTGTTAACACTAAATCGGTTGCGGTAGTACCTTCAGGTAATCTGCCGCTTAGCTTCATACCGACTACTTGTGGAATCAATAAACTAATTGGCTGACCCAGCATAGCTGCTTCGGCTTCAATGCCGCCTACGCCCCAACCAAGCACACCTAAGCCATTGATCATGGTTGTATGAGAGTCGGTACCTACAAGCGTATCTGGGTAAGCGTATTTTTTGCCATCGCGGTCTTCATTAAAAACAACGCGTGCTAGGTATTCTAAATTTACTTGGTGAACAATGCCGGTTGCTGGTGGCACTACTTTTAAATTATCAAAAGCGGTTTGTCCCCAACGTAAAAATTCGTAACGTTCTTTGTTTCGGTCATATTCAAGTTTTGCATTTAAATCAAATGCACCATCATTGCCGTAACCATCTACTTGTACCGAATGGTCAATAACAAGCTCAGCAGGCGATAACGGGTTTATTTTTGCAGGATCACCACCTAGCTTTTCCATTGCGTCACGCATCGCGGCTAAATCAACAATAGCGGGTACGCCGGTAAAGTCTTGCATAACTACGCGAGCGGGGGTAAAGGCAACTTCAGATGCAGGTTTTGCTTGAGGGTCCCAATTAAGGAGGGCTTGAATGTCTTGTTCTTTAATATTTGCGCCGTCTTCGTTACGAAGAAGGTTTTCAAGTAATACTTTTAAGGAGAAGGGCAATCGTTTCGCTTTGTCGCCAAGTCCTTTTAGAGAATGAATATGATATTGCTCACCATTTATTGTGAGCTGATGTTGGGTATCGAAACTATTATTCATTATTTGCCCCTTTATGAATTATAAAAATATTTTGAAGAGTGACCTCTGTAGTGCTTGAGTTGCAAAGTGCATACCAATGTAAAAAGCCGTATTTAGAGAACGAATTTTATACAGTTATTATAGTAGAGATAATGCTGAAAAATTTAATTTCAAGAGATGATTTAAATGAGGGATGAAGGGTCAAAATTTATTTCGACCCTTATTAATTACCGTAACCAGCCCTGCTGCTTACCTTTAATACTTAAATAAAGTAGAGCAATGGCAATAAGGATTACAAAAATAGGCATAAATACAGCACTTGCGCCAAGCAGCTCAATACTGTTTATGACCACAAAATTATAATATTGCTGAATTAAAATAGCGCCGAGCGATAGCGCAAAAGTGGGCGTTGCCAGCGCGTTTTTGGCAAGTAAAAAAATACAACCCAAAGTGCTTCCAAATACAGCTATAGCAAATGCAACAGTTGACCAAATAGGAACGTTAGAGTAGGCAGCTTGTTGATCTAGCGGAAGTTTACCTATCATTTCGGGTGTCATCATCATGTGCATAGCAAATGCAATAACGCCAAGTAAGTTCCAAATAAGTGCAGCCCAAGCAAGCAGTTTTAACCAATTGGGTGTAGACATGTTATTCCCCTGTTTTTATTGTTATTTACAAGGGAATTAAAGAGCAAAAAGGCCAACTATACAAGTTGACCTTTTTATATAAAAAGAGGGTTTTTAAATACTTAACCAAACGAAATAGGACGACGACCTGTTTTATCATCTACCTTTGGCTTTTTAGTTCGCTTGCGCTTAGCTTTAGCTGGCTGATTTGTTGGTTGTGGTGCAGCTTGCTTTGACTCTGTTTGAGTGTGTGCCGCAGGTTTTTCTGCAGGAACTGCATCTTCACTTAACGCAAGTTGAAAAAACTCACCATCGAATTCTAGTACATCGCCACTGTATAATTTTTTCCGCTTTATTGTACAAATTTCATGGTTAACACCCACATAGCCTTCAGTAATTAGGTTTTTAGCTTGGCCGCCACCTTCAACTAAGTTTAATACTTTTAATAATTTACAAAGCTCAATCGGCTCTTCTTCTAACTCTATTTCTATATATTCTTCGTTCATATTTGCTCTCGGTGGGGTAACGCATAGGCTTTAGTATAAAGGCTTACAGCGACTTTTGCACCAAAGCAAGTAACTTTAGCTAGCGGTAATACATAATTAGTTATGAAAGTTTTTAGGTATTTTATCTGTCTTTAAAAAAACTGAAGCAATTAAAAGTTAAGCTTCGTTGCAATCTTTTTTACGTATGGCTCGCTAATTGCTAAAACTCTGGCGGATTAATCAATGTGTAATGAATACATATAAACGGAGTAGAAAATGGGCGTAAGATTAGCAATGAAAAAAGAGCTAATGGGCTTAGATAATTCAGATATGTTGACCGCAGATGATGTTAGGTCACATCTTACTAATCAAGTAAAAGAGCAAAAGGAAAATGCTGAACGTGGTTTTTCTGTGATTTCAAAATTTAACGATCACCATAGCCGCTTAGTGAGTGGCGATATGAAAAAAAAATCGGTACTTGAATTTCAACGTCATCGTTTATTTAAAGAAGTTTTATACACTCGTAAAAGTGTTGATGCGTGGTTAAATAGCCAAACAAATTAAATTGCTATAAATAGTTACCTTTAATAGACTACGATTGTAATCAAAAGAGGGTAACTATGAAAAATGGAATTTTAATATATGTGTTGGCATTACTATTAGCTGCGTGCCAACAACCTACCGTGCATGTATTTAGTGAAAACTTGCAAGATGAACAGCGCGATCAGCTCGATGCTGCGCTAAAAGCACAATCGCTCCCTTATGAATATGTACCGCTGGCAATCCCATCAGGGTTTGGTGAGGCTACATTACTCTTATCAAGTGACAAAATTTACCCAAAAGAGACTGAGCAATTAGCTACTATTATGCAGGGGCTAGGTTACGAGCCACAAGTTAGCTATACAACGCGTTCAAATCATTTTTATGGTGATGGCAATATAGGCTTTTATCTAAAAAATGCAGTGGCGGGTACAACCTTTGTTATACCTAAAAAGTTACGAACAACTCAATGCAGCGAAGACAAGTACAATGATTTACTCGTCACATTTACAGATAAATATGCTGACTTTACCTTACCCAGTGGCGCTGTTGTAAGATTAGGTTGGGAGTTTTTATACGGTTACGTTGTCATTTATTACAAAAATTATTCGCAAACATACAGTCACTCGCAACCACTTGTAAATACGCCTTTTGGCGCCAAACCATCCGATACTTACAGGTTTACAGCTCATGTTAATAACCCCAGCTGGCTTGATTGCTCATTACAAATTGTTTATATGGACTGAGTGATAGAGTTAACCGTGGGTTTCTATATGCTCGCTAAGTTTTGCAATACGCAGACTCATACCTTCTATAATTCGGTCTTTAATTTTTTCACGGATAACGTTAGGTAAACGGGTGAGTGCTTCAGGGGTAATGGCAAGGACTATACTGTCGGTTTTAGCGCGTGCGCTAGTGCTACGCTCTCGGTTATTTATAAAAGCGCCTTCACCTATAAATTCACCAGGTACTATCGTTCCAAGCTCAAGCAAATGGTTGTGCTTAAATACTAACAACGCGCCGCTAAGTACAATGTACAAACGTTTGTCGTTATCGTATTGCTTAAATAAAAATTGATGCTGGCTTACTAAATATAACAGGCCGAACGACTCTAATAAGACTTGGCGCTCGCTGAGCGTAAATTCTTTAAAAAAGTGCAGCCTGTTTATAATTTCCATTTGTTTGAATAATGGAATATGTTCGATTAGCTTCATCAATAACCAAATGTGTTAAAAGCGTTTAATCAGCTAATATTGCGCTCTTTTAATTTTCGGGTCAACGTGTTGCGTCCCCAACCAATTTTTATAGCGGCATCTTGCTTATGACCAGAGCAATTAGCCAGTGCGGTTTTAATTAAGCGGGTTTCTAGCTGAGCTTGAATGTCAGGCCAAATATTTTCTTTGCCTTGTTTAAGTTCCTGATTAAGCCATTGCTGAAACGCATCTAACCAATCACCTTCTTCTTGAGTTGGTGTGGCATCAAGGATTTCAGGCGGTAAGTCTTGCTCGCTCACAAGCTCACCCGGTGCCATTACAGTAAGCCAGCGACAGGTGTTTTCTAATTGACGTACATTGCCTGGCCAATTAAATAAACGTAACTGCTCAGTCGCTTTAGGGCTCAGTACTTTGCTTTCTACCTGCAGCTCTTTAGCGCTTTTATGTAAAAAGTGTTGCGACAAGCTTTCTATATCTTCAGTGCGTTCTCGAAGTGCAGGTAAGCGAAGGCGTACTACATTGAGACGATGAAATAAATCATCCCTAAATTTGCCCTGCTTAACTAAATCTTCAAGGTTTTGATGCGTAGCCGCAATAATACGCACATCTACTTTTATACTTTGATGACCACCAACGCGATAAAACTCACCATCGGCAAGTACGCGCAATAAACGTGTTTGCACATCAAGTGGCATATCACCAATTTCATCTAAAAATAGTGTGCCGCCATTGGCTTGCTCAAAACGGCCTTTGCGTACGCTGTCGGCACCCGTAAATGCGCCTTTTTCGTGACCAAACAGCTCTGACTCAACAAGCTCTTTTGGAATAGCCGCCATGTTAAGTGCAATAAATTGGTTTTCTTTACGTGGACTATGGTTGTGCAGGGCACTGGCAACTAGTTCTTTACCTGTTCCAGATTCACCATTTATTAATACGCTCATGCTAGAGGCCGATAGCTTACCTATCGCTCTAAATACTTCTTGCATGGCGGGTGCTTCACCAATTATATGCGCACTTTTTGGTGGAGCTTGCTTACGCTTAGTTTTTTTAGTGGAATTTGCTCTGCATGCGCTTTCGACTAGTGCTACCGCTTCGTTTAAATCAAACGGCTTAGCGAGGTATTCAAAAGCACCTTTTTGAAATGCATTAACGGCAGAGTCTAAATCTGAATGCGCGGTCATTATAATAACGGGCAATCCAGGGTTTTGCTCTGCAATAAGTTCAAGCAACGCCATACCATCCATACCAGGCATTCGTACGTCCGAAACTAAAACAGTAGGTTGGCTAAACTTTAATGCGCTTAATACATCTTGCGCGTTAGAAAAGCTTTCTGCGTTAAACCCTGCACGGGTTAGTGCTTTTTCAAGTACAAATCGAATAGAAGCATCATCATCTACAAGCCAAACTGTTTTCATGCAAACTCCAAACATTAATCTGCAAAGGGCAGATAGATATTAAATTCAGTATGTCCAGGCCAGCTATCACATTCTATATAGCCATCATGTTGATCTATCAGTGTTTGCGCTATTGAGAGTCCTAACCCAGAGCCACCTTCTTTATTGGTGATCATCGGGTAGAACAGTGTTTCGCGTACACTGGGATCAATACCTGGTCCGTTATCAGATATTTGGATCAACAAGGCTTTTTTAGGTGCTTTACCCGGGCGACGATGCTGATGATTTATGCGGGTTTTTATTGTTATTTCACCGCCATCCACAAGCGCCTGTTGGGCATTT
Source organism: Pseudoalteromonas sp. TP27 (assembly GCF_056470645.1). NCBI lineage: Bacteria > Pseudomonadati > Pseudomonadota > Gammaproteobacteria > Alteromonadales > Pseudoalteromonadaceae > Pseudoalteromonas > Pseudoalteromonas sp. TP27. Next base: position 129,909 of record NZ_JARDAK010000006.1, read on the forward strand.
CGAACAATGTTTAATACTACTTGCTGAATTTTACCTTGATCAATGTATACATCAGGAATACTTGGGTCGTAATCTTTAACCAAGTTAATGTTAGAGCAATTATCTAACGTACTTAGTCTTGCAACTGATTCAAGTGATTGATGTATGTTGCCATACGATTTTTGCGGAAGTTGATTAGGCCCTAAAAGCCTATCTACTAATTCGCGTAATCGGTCGGCTTGCTCAATGATGAGCTCAGCACATTGATCTCTTTCTTGTTGATCAACCTCATACTGCAATAACTGCGCCGCTCCGCGTATTCCACCTAAAGGATTTTTAATTTCGTGTGCTAAACCTCTAATTAGGTTTCGAGCAGCTTGGTATTGATGCATTTGATTAGACGCTTGGTCGTGCTTAATTTCATCATCAGTTTGGCGCCACTCAAATAAAATATAAAGCGAGCCATTAAACTTAATTTGTCGTGTACTTACGGCTACTTTTGCATGGCGAGAATCGCTAAAAACCACATCAGCTCTATGTTGCTGGCAATCTACGCCTTCAATCAATGAGTACTGCTCTATACGTTGTAAATCGATTGAATGGTAGTTAAAAAGGCTATCAAAAGGCTGATCTAATAGGCGCTTGTTACCAAGACCAAGCAGTTCACTGGTACTGGTATTGGCATAGACAACGGTGAAGTTTTTATCAAGCAACATGATAGCGGTTGTTTGATTTTGCCAAATGGCATCGAGTAGCTCAGGGCTAAAGTTTTTATTATTAATCATAGCTGCACCATTTTAGTGCGTGGATATTTACAAGCAAGTTATATGATTAAATACACTGCTGCACGTTTAGTAATGCCCCAATTTAATTACCTAGGTTTAGCCCTTTTCGGTGCATAAAAAATATGCAGGGCTCACTTGTAGCAATAACTTGGTTTTTACTATTAAAAAGCTTTAATTGTAGTGTGTGCTGACCACGTTCTACATCTCTTATTGCAAAGGTTGAGCTGTCACTGGCGGTGCCATGTGCTTTACCATCAATAAAAAGTTGTATAGTAAAACCAGTTTCAAAGCGTGGTTTTATTAGGCTAGTAACATAAACACTGCCGGTATTTTCACGAATAGTCTGGTTATGATCAGGTGAGGAAATGGCAATACTAAAGGCCGCTTGTTGAGGCTGGGGTTGCTCGTCAAAAATGTCAGTATTTGTTGCAGGCATATTAAGATCTTGGCTGGTGAGTTTTACCTCTTTAGCCCCTTTATGAGGGGTGTCTGAGAACACTAATACGCCATTTTTATCTTTCCAAGCGTATATTTTTGTTTCACCTGCGTAACCATAATTACTTAATACTAAAGTAATTAATAGTAATAAAATCTTGTTATTCACTCTGCAGCCCTGCATTTTTATCGGTAACTTAACTTTAGTGGAGTTTGTTTAATTTTACCATTAAAAAAGCCCGCAAAGCGGGCTTGAGAACACACATATTTTAAACAGCTAAATTAACAGCTGTAGTACATTTCAAACTCAACTGGGTGAGTTGTCATGTTAAGCTTTTCAACTTCTTGAGACTTAAGTGAGATGTAAGCTTCGATTAAGTCGTCAGTGAATACACCACCTTGAGTTAAGAATTCACGGTCTGCGCTAAGTGCAGATAGTGCTTCGTCAAGTGATGCTGCAACAGTTGGAATCTCTGCTGCTTCTTCAGCTGGTAAGTCGTATAAATCTTTATCCATTGCATCGCCAGGGTGGATCTTGTTTTTGATACCATCAAGGCCAGCCATAAGCATTGCTGAGAAAGCAAGGTATGGGTTAGCAGTTGGATCCGGGAAGCGTACTTCAATACGACGACCTTTTTCAGATGGAACCACTGGGATACGGATTGATGCAGAACGGTTACGTGCAGAGTATGCAAGCATAACTGGTGCTTCAAAACCTGGTACTAAACGTTTGTACGAGTTAGTAGAGGCATTTGCAAACGCGTTAATTGCTTTAGCATGCTTAATAATGCCGCCAATGTAGTAAAGTGCGTCTTCAGAAAGACCGCCGTACTTATCACCAGCAAAAAGGTTAACACCATCTTTAGCTAAAGACTGGTGACAATGCATACCAGAACCGTTATCACCAACAACTGGCTTAGGCATAAACGTTGCCGTTTTACCGTATAAGTGAGCCATGTTGTGGATAACATATTTCATTTCTTGGATTTCATCCGCTTTTAATACCATTGTATTAAAGCGAGTAGCAATTTCGTTTTGACCTGCTGTTGCTACTTCGTGGTGATGTGCTTCTACTACTTGGCCCATTTCTTCTAGAACTAGACACGTAGCTGAACGCCAATCTTGGAAGTCATCAACTGGAGCAACTGGGAAGTAACCGCCTTTAACACCTGGACGGTGACCTGTGTTGCCATCTGCATATTCTTTATCTGAGTTCCAAGCAGCTTGCTTAGAATCAATTTTGTACATAGAACCAGACATGTCTGATTTGTATTTAACGTCGTCAAATACGAAAAATTCTGGCTCTGGGCCAAATAAAACTGTATCTGCAATACCTGTAGAGCGCATGTAGTCTTCAGCACGCTTAGCAACAGAACGCGGGTCGCGCTCATAACCTTGTAGTGTAGAAGGCTCTACTACGTCACAACGTAAAATTAATGTCGCTTCTTCTGTGAAAGGGTCTAGTTTGATTGACTCAGGCACTGGCATTAATACCATGTCTGATTCGTTTATGCCTTTCCAGCCTGCAATTGAAGAACCGTCGAACATTTTACCGTCTTCAAAAAAGTCTTCATCAACTTGGTGATGAGGAATCGATACATGTTGTTCTTTACCCTTAGTGTCAGTAAAGCGTAAATCAATGAACTTGACGTCATTTTCTTTAATAAAATCTAAAACCGATTGTGACATGTGTCCTCCAACTATTGGGTTTTGTTATTGCTGCATAATTGCTTTGGTATTTACTAAGCTGATTTTGTGCCATTATTGTAACTGGCTGTTTATAAATTAAAAAAATATCATTGCATCAAAATGGAATATACAAACGCACCATATTGGTGCGTAAATATTCCATTTCGGTGCAAAATTTACAGAGCGTAATTTGTTGTTAATTTAATCAGCTGAAATTAGCATAACCTAAATGCAAAAGAGTAACAAAAAGATCGGAAAAATAGTCAAAAAGAGGTTTTTTTGAAAAATAATTAAAATTTAATTCATATAATTGTCATATAAAAAACAGATACTTAGTAAAAGTATTGAGAAAGTTTTAAAATATATATTGGATAAACTTTCATCCATGTCATTAATGAGGGATAATATGCGCCCTTTTAAATCCTATGCTGGGACATCTCGCGAAAGCGTGGATGAGTGCGTAGATCTTGCAGGATCATTGAGAATTTAATTTCTCTGAGTAAATATATGAGCATCGAAAAGTTAAGAAATATAGCGATTATCGCGCACGTTGACCACGGTAAAACAACTCTGGTTGACAAACTACTTGAGCAATCAGGTACATTAGAAACACGCGGCGGTAACGAAGAGCGCGTGATGGACTCAAACGACATTGAGAAAGAACGTGGTATTACCATTTTGGCTAAAAACACAGCCATCTCTTGGAACGACTACCATATCAATATCGTAGATACTCCGGGACACGCCGATTTCGGTGGTGAAGTTGAACGCGTACTTTCGATGGCTGACTCAGTATTATTACTTGTTGATGCTCAAGAAGGTCCAATGCCACAAACGCGTTTCGTTACGCAAAAGGCATTCGCGCAAGGCTTAAAGCCAATCGTAGTTATCAATAAAATTGATAAGCCAGGTTCACGTCCTGATTGGGTTATGGATCAAATCTTTGATTTATTCGACAATCTTGGCGCAACTGACGAACAGTTAGACTTTAAAGTAATCTACGCTTCAGCTATCAACGGCTGGGCAACATTAGATTTAGACGAGCCATCTGAAAACATGGAACCTATGTTTAAGATGATCGTTGAAGAAGTATCACCACCGGATGCAGATCCTGAAGGTGACTTCCAAATGCAAATTTCTCAACTAGATTACAACTCTTATGTTGGTGTAGTTGGTATTGGTCGTATTAAACGTGGTTCTGTTGCTCCTAACCAACAAGTTACTATTATCAGTGCTGATGGCACTACACGTAACGGTAAAATTGGTGCAGTACAAAGCTACTTAGGTCTTGAGCGTATCGAAACTGATAGAGCTTACGCTGGTAACATCGTAACTGTAACAGGTATTGGTGAGCTTAAGATTTCTGACACAGTTTGTTTCCCAGGAAACGTTGAAGCATTACCACCACTAAGTGTTGATGAGCCAACTGTAACAATGACATTCTCTGTAAATAACTCACCTTTCTGTGGTAAAGAAGGTAAGTTTGTAACGTCACGTAACATCCGTGAACGTTTAGACAAAGAATTAGTACACAACGTAGCACTTCGCGTTGAAGATACTGCTAGCCCAGATAGCTTCCGTGTTTCTGGTCGTGGTGAATTACACCTAGGTATCTTAATCGAGAACATGCGTCGTGAAGGTTACGAGCTTTCAGTTTCTCGTCCAGAAGTTATCTTACGTACTGTAGATGGCGTTCTAGAAGAACCGTTTGAAACAGTTACAATTGACTGTCAAGACGAGCATCAGGGTTCTGTTATGGAACAAGTTGGCCTACGTAAAGGTGAACTTACTAACATGACTCCAGATGGCAAAGGCCGTATGCGTTTAGATTTCATGATCCCTAGCCGTGGTTTAATTGGTTTCCAAACTGATTTCATGACGCTTACTTCGGGTTCTGGTCTTATGTACCATACGTTCGATCATTACGGTCCTCACAAAGGTGGCGACATCGGTGTTCGTAAGAACGGCGTAATGATTGCTAACGCAACGGGTAAAGCACTTACTAACGCATTATTCAACTTACAAGAACGCGGCCGTTTATTCATCGGTCACGGTGTTGAAGTATACGAAGGTATGGTTATCGGTATTCATAACCGTGATAACGACCTTACAGTTAACGCCCTTAAAGGCAAGCAGTTAACTAACGTACGTGCATCTGGTACTGATGAAGCGCAAACGCTTTCTCCACACCTTAACTACTCACTTGAGCAAGCGCTTGAGTTCATCGATGATGACGAGCTAGTTGAAGTTACTCCACTAAACATTCGTATCCGTAAGCGCCACCTTACTGAAAACGAACGTAAACGTGCGGGTCGTGCACCTAAGTCATAATCTATTAATTTAGAATTATGATTTTAAAAGCCGCTGTATTGAAAAATACAGCGGCTTTTTTGTGGGTTTTAGTTAGCGAGTTTAAAGTCCAGTTAGACTTTGAAGTGCTTTATCTAGTGTATTTTATATAAATGCATATTTGGTAATCTCCAATACTCAAATAAGTAGCAGATATGAGTTGAATATACTAGTCAAAATAACGTTTTGTGTATATTGTATATCATGTTTTGTGATTAGTTTAATGATATGTAATGACCGACTTTAATAAAGCTTTCCAACTAGAAAAGCTTACAGTTAATCCAACGGTAGATAAGTTGAGTCGCGATGGGGAATCGATAGATATTCAATCTATGGCGATGAGGATTTTATGTCACCTCGCGAGTCGAACCGGACAGCTTGTAACAAGAGATGATTTGAGAAATCATATTTGGGGGAGTGCTACAGTAAGTGATCATACAATTAATAATCACATTTATAGTTTACGTCGAGCACTGGCTCAAGTAGAACCAAATAATAAATATATTCATACGGTAACAGGTACAAGTGGTAGTGGGTACAGATTGAATGCTTCAATATTTCAAAGCAGGAATATTGAAGCTAATAGCCTAAGTAATGAACTCTTTAATGTTATAGGAGCCATTACAAAAAGAATTTCTGAGATTAAGAGTCAGTATCATTATCGCTATATATATTTAAGTGTAATACTTGTCTTAATTATTGCTCTTACTTTTTATCTATATATGGCTAAGCCTAATAAATATAGCTTAGTTACCTCAATGACACATAATGATGGGAGAGTCCAAAGTCTTTCTTTAAGCGATGATGGCCAGGTTTTATTCTTTTCACATCATTCAGCCCAGCATAATGCCTGGCAGCTTTATGCAAGCTATACAGACGATTTAGAGAGTGTAAGCAAAGTTTTTAGTAGCTCATTCAATAACGATAACTTTGCTAGTGTATCTCCTGATAAAACTAGGGTTGCATTTGTTCGGTATAATAGTAAATTTGCTGGCATTTATTTAGCCAATTTTGACTCAAAAGAGCTAAGAGCAACTAATGCTAAATTACATATAACTCTACCTATTCATAATATCTCACCTTCAATACATTGGCTCAATGATGAGCAGTTCTTCTTCAATATGAGTGAAGTAGCTACAGCGCCTTTAAAGCTTTATTTATATGATATCTTTCAGGCTAAGTTAGAACAAATAAGCTCCCCTGAATTAGCGTCTCAAGGTGATTTGTTTGCCTCTATATCACCAGATAAGCAGTGGCTGGCTGTAATGCGCGCTGATAATATGCAAAGTTATACAATTAATCTTTTCAATATTATGGATAGAGAATTTATACCGACCCCTATTTCTCTTTATGAAGAGAGAGCAGGGTTTAGTTTTAGTGATAATAGTAAATCACTTTTTTTTGTAGATGCTGAAGGGTATTTGTCAAACTATGATATTGCGACTCAGCAAGTAATCAAAATTACAGAGAGAGCATATTTAGGCTACTGGCCAACTAAAATAATAGGAAAGCCGTATATAGTCATGCAGCAAGAGGGGAGAAATGAGTCGTTTGCAAGGCAAATAGTTAAATATGCTAACCCATTAAAAGGTGGTGATGGGGTAGGTAAAGTTCTTGTTAGAAATAAAATGTCCCTCCACGGCATTGCAGAAGTGGGCAGTGGTAGGCTAGTCTTTGCTGCTGTTACCCCCAGTAATAAAGTGCAATTATGGCAATATGATAAAGGTAATATAAATCAACTAGCAAAGTTTAAAGAGCGATCGAAATATTATTCACCACTTAGTATTAATTGGAAAAAAGGCACAAATAAAGCGGTGCTATCGATAAACCACACATGCCAGCTTATAAATATAAAAACGGGCAAGGCTACCCCTCTTTGCCCTGATGGAGAAAATTTATATACAGGTAGGTTTTCTGTTTCAGGTAATGAGTTTCATTTTATTGAGTCAATATATGGCAATTCTAGAGTCATGAAAATGGGAGACTCAGGGTACCCATTAAACATAGTTACTGCGATACCAAATGCAGACAGTATTGCACAATCTCCTACGGGGGATTTCTTTTACAGTAGGGCTGATAATAATGATATTTACCACTACAACCCAATCACAAAAAGTCATACTAAAATCATCTCAAGAGTCCTTAGTGCCAATAAAAATGATGTAAATGACTTTGTTGTATTTAATCATGGGGTCTACTTTATCGACAAGAGTGATGCAGTGAAAAGTATAGTCTCTTATTATAATTTTGATAAAAAAACAATTGAAGAACTTATCTATAGCAAAGCTAATTACTTCGAAGTTGCTTTGAGCGATGATGAGCAACACCTGTATCTAATCGAGTCATATGATAAGAAGAGTCATTTATTATTAATGAAAGAATAAGCACGCAAGAGATTTTTATCAATTAACAGACCAGGTATTTAAAAATGTTAACTAATATTGATGGTAATTATTATCTTCAATATTAGCCTAACCCTCAAACTTTACTTTTACTCGCCTCACTTGCACTTTATAGAGCTTGTTATTAGCTGCTTTAAAGATATCTTTTTTAATCAGTTGTCATCATTTAGCTCTGATTCTTAATTACCCTGTTTACATTCTGGTAACTTTCATTTACCTTTTGTGTATATTGCATTCAATATATTTTATTTTGTAAATGTTGAATAGCTCTATTTTATTAATCCTTGAGATTTGAAGATTCTCTTGGGAAGTAAATGAAAATACCTAAACTGTGAAACATAAGTTGAGAAATGTTTCTTCTAAAGATCGAAAAGAATGTACTGACACAGGAATGTCTTGATTCTTCACTTTCAAATAATACTTAAAGAGAAAAGTGCATGATTAAAACTATAAACTCAGTGGGGGCCATAGCTGCATTTATGCTTTGTGGCTTCCAAAACGCATCTGCGGCAACTATAAATCAGGTGTTTACTGAATCTTATCAATGTAATTCTGTGAATTTACGAGCGCAAAGCGGTATAACACAACAGCAATTAAGAAGTAGTTGCGATGAAATATCTGAAACTGAAACGGATTTTTACAGTTTTTTTAATACGAATGCTAGTTCCCCGCTGCCCAATGACAATAATACTACCTTAGATGTTTATATTTACTTATCAAGTGCAGAGTATAAAGCTAATGGCCAAGCGCATTTTGGAATTAACACTGATAATGGAGGAATGTACTTAGAGGGGTCGCCATCAAACTCGGCAAACCAAGCGAAATTTATATCGCACATTTGTGAGGATAGTTGGGTACCTTTTTCTTGTGCTTATACAGGGCAGGTATATAACCTACAACACGAATATGTACACTATTTAGATGGTCGTTTTAATGTCTCAGGCCCCTTTGGTACTTTTACATATAATGCGGGATTGACTGAAGGCTTAGCTGATTTTCTAGCTAATGGTACAAACTATACAAGGACACTCAATAGCTTCTCCGGTAAGGAGATTCCTCCTTTCTACAATATTTTGAGTGCGGACTATAATCACCCTGATTTATATCAGTGGGGTTATATGGCGATTCATTATATGAATGCAAATCATCGAAGTGATTATGACGATATAATTAATGCGCTTCGGTCTGGGAGTACTGCAACTTATCAAACAACCTTAAAAAATGTTTCAGACCGTATAGGCGATGGTTTTTCTGATTATGTGCAATCATTAACATCTGCGACAGCTATGAGTTATGTTGCACTTCCTGAAGATAATAACTTTGGCTCATGTAATTTGGAGCAAAGGTATATTCGATATGTAGATGATTCTTCTACATCTAATCTGTCAGTGCTAAATAATACTTCAGTCCCGTTAAGATTAATGTGGATTGATAATGTTACTGGAAGTGCAGGAACACAAGAAATAACATTATTAACGCAAGGTCAGCACTACAATAATAGCTTTTGGCGTGAAAACGATCGCTTTGTCATGATGAGCGAAAATCGAGAGTGTGTTGGGGTTGGTATTGTTGGGCAAACAGCTAGTTTTTCGGTAGAGCCTAGTTTAGTTAATAACTTAGTGCCTGACACTTTGCCTGCAGCTAATGAGATTGGTTCATGTAGTTTAGAAAGGCCTTATTTTAAAACTACAAATACCACTAATGTAACTGTTACAAATAACTCAAATGAAGTCATGCAAGTACGGTGGGTTAACTATGTAACTGGTGCGCGCTCTGATACTGTTTATGCAACACTAAACGTAGGTGAAAGTTATACAGGAACTACATGGCAGGCTGGTGATAGAATGGTGTTTGTTGATTCATTGAATAGCTGTAAAGGGGTGGTTTCTCTTACACCAGGTGAAAATGTATATTCTATAAATGGTGATGTTCAAAATAATGCGCCAACAGCAAATATTAACGGTACTTATAATGGGGTTGTAAATATAGCCGTTAACTTTACCAGCGCGGGTTCCAAAGATAATGATGGTTCGATAGAGGCTTTTCGTTGGGATTTTGGTGATGGTGCCGTGAGTACACTTGCCAACCCTAGCCACGCTTATAACTCACAAGGGGTTTATGATGTGCGTCTTACTGTAACTGACAATGAAGGGGCAACAAACACTACAAGTACTAAAGTGACTATTTCAGCAGAAGATATTATACCAGGGAATACCTTACCAAATACATGTACTACACAGGCACCTATTACTGGTGGTAATTTAGTAGCTGGTAATACTGTTTGTTTAGGTAATTCACCAGTAATTTGGCTTAGTATCGCAAATATTAGTGGCCATGACAGTGTTAAAATCAGAACGTCACACGGTTCTGGTGATTTAAGTATTAATTATGATAATTCAGGTTGGCCTACAGGCACGAATAGTGATGATGGTATTTCGAATGATATTGGAAACAGTGAGTGTATTTATGTATCTGGAGGGAGTAACTACTGGGGTAATCTGAAAATTTCTAATTCGAATGGAACTGCATCTATTTTAGTTGAATTTGACACTCCTGGATGTAATGTTAATGAAAATCAGAATACGCCCCCAACAGCTTATTCTAATGGTTCATATTTAGGTACTGTGAATAACTCGATAAGTTTTAGTAGTGCAGGTTCATCAGATACTGAAGGGCCAATAGTTTCATATAGCTGGAACTTTGGCGATGGAAAAATCAGCACTTTAATGAACCCTAGCCATACTTATACAGCTGTAGGTGACTATAATGTGGAGTTAACAGTTACGGATAGTGATGGTGCTACTGACACGGTAGTAACTACAGCTTCTATAAGTGCTGAGCACAGTGGTGGTGATACAGTGATCGATGCTTGCGCAATAGAAAGCCCTATATCAGGTTGGATTGAGCAAAGTGATGATATTTGTGTACCCAGCGGCTCTTGGGTTAATGCAATCGCATATTACGGTATTAACGTTCCATTGGGCACAAATAAAGTTGTTATAATGACAGCGCATGGATCTGGTAACGGAAATTTATATTATAAATCATCTGGTTGGGCTAGTGGGAATAGTTATGATCAAAGGTCTGACAACCCGGATAATGCAGAATTCATTACGATAAATAATCCTCGAGCAGGTTATCATTATTTCAGTATTGTTGGTGAGCATAATGGGATGTCAATTAAGTTTGATTTTGAATGATTCTTAGCTTATTAGCACTAGGGGTTGGAGAATCCTTTGTCCAGGTTGTATTGAGGTGAACTAGTCGTAGTGTATTGTTTTACAGGTAAGAAAGGTCTGATATGTGCCCCATTCAAATAATGATAGGGGCGCAGCATAGCTAATCACTACGTGTTGAACTACGGGTCTTTATATAGCGACTAACTTTTTGCCTAATGAGGTTAAACAAACGGCTTAACCTCAATGTTTTCTTAAGTATACCAGTGGAAGGCGTAGTCCCCTGATTAGCTTACATACTTTATTGTACGGCTAAAATGCTATTTGTTTAAGTAAATCTAACCTCTTAGAAGTCAAAAAACCTTAAGCAGCACTCTTCATGTAGCAGAACATTTAATCTCGAAAGATAATTATACCTAATTTAATCTGAATTCTGCATAGTGAATCTATCTCCAACGGTTACTTTCAACGCGAGCTACGTTGATTTTACTTTTAATTAGAAAAGCGTCTAGCATGTAAATTACCCTCGTTATTCCTAATATTATTCGCTAGATAATCAAAAATTTTTCAGATATCCATGCCTTACTTCGTAAATTAACCCAAATTAAAATAAATAAATCGTAAATGTTTTGCATTGGCTACGGTTGAAAATTGACTCGTTAGCAGGTGAAGCCTAGGGCTTATTTGATATCAGCTATTTTATAGTTAATTGGTGGAGTAAAGCATTGTGCTCACTTTTACTCTTTGGAATTTCTATGTAGATTTATTTCATAATTATGTTGAGTAAGAAAAAAATTTAGCTCTGTTTAGTAATTCATGTTCATTATGTTTTTTAAAGTTTACCATTTTATATCATCTATCATCATGATTTATCACTATTAATTATAAGCCCTTTAATTTCAAGGGTTTGCGGTGTTTTTGGTTTTTGTTTTTAGTGTTTTTTGAATGCTTGATTCTATGTTTTATGTAAGTTAGTTTTTAAAATTCAGTTGTAAATGAAACGTAAATTTTATGTTTTCAAACTAAAGCATAAAGAATAGTTAACTAACTTAGAATGGTGAAAAAATGAAACGACCCTCATTAAAACTTGTGAAAAGCCTGATAGGCTCTTTTCTATTTATTTCATACTATACATCCGGTGCAGAGTTACCAGATATGTGTGCAACTCAAGGGGCGTCGACTTCTATAAGCGATGGATCCCCTGTTTGTATCAATGATGATGGAGTTGCATATTTAAGTATTGCAGGAGCAAGTGATCATAACAGTATTGCTATCAGCACAGCACATGGTACGGGAGATCTTAACTTATATGTAGATCAGGGCCGTTGGCCTAGCACTGCATCAAACAGTACTGCTTATAGATCACTAACCACAGACTCAAATGAAGAATGTGTAATTATTAGTAATCCAAATCAACATTGGTTAATGATTGCTATATCTGGAGAGCGAAGTAATGCATCCCTTGTTGTTGATTTTGGTGCGACTACTTGCCGAAGCAATAACGAATTACCTAACGGCGGTAGTGAAAACACAGGTACTTTAGCTGCTCCTAGCAATTTGCAAGCAACAGTTAACGGAACAACCATTAATTTAAATTGGGATGATAATTCAAATAATGAGAATAGCTTTGAGATTCAACGATCAAGCGCAGGCTCTTCTTGGCAAGTAATATCAACGGTGGGTGAGAATACCACAACTTATACAGACACAGGCTTAGCTGAAGATACGACTTATTATTATACAATGTTTGCTCAAAACAGCACGAATAGGTCTGGTTGGAGTAACACTATAAGTATGCAAACCAGTTTGTCAGATCCTATTAGCCCTGAACCCAACCCTAACCCCAATATATTACCAGATATTTGCGCTACTCAAGATCCAACATCAGCAGTTTCATTACAGGATGGTGTTCCTGTTTGCGTTCCTGCGGTATCGTATAAGCTAGGTTTTAATGTTTCAACATTCAACAAAAATATAACTAGTATTGCTTTCAGTACTGCCCATGGTTTAGGAAACTTAACGCTTGCAGCAAGAACAGATGGTTGGCCTGTCGATGGAGATGATAGTACTAGGTCGTCGCATATAGGTAATACTGAGTGCGTTATTTTAACGCAGCCAGCAAATGGCTGGAATAATGTCAGTTTAGAAGGGTTATTTAAAGGGGTTAGTGTTGTTGCCGACTTCAATGCAACTAATTGTCGCGTCACTCCAGGGTTAGTAGATCCAGGTAATGATGGATACGATTATGAGAGTGTCCATGTCTTAGTTTATCCAATTAGATTTCCTGATCAAGATTTAGAGTTTAGTACTGCTCAAATTAATGCTGAAATGCAAAAAACTAAAGAATACTTTACTGAGCAATCATATGGTAATTTCAATTTTACGTGGGAGATAAAGTCAAAAATTACGATGCCCCATGACCATGACTATTATAATTATGATAAGTCTAAGTGGAGTTCAGGTTATAAAGAAGAATTAATTAATACTGGCATAGATCCTAATTTTCCAGGTGAAGGCACCATAATAATGGTAACGGCACCGCCTGTAGGTACACAAGCAAGTTACTTTATTAACTCTCAAGCAGCTCCTCCTTTAATGGAAATCTATACATATAAAGCTGGCACTATTGCCCATGAAGCGGGTCATGCATTGGGTTTGCATCACTCAATGTCTATCGAGGGTGGGAGCAGTACATTAAACGGAAATAGTAATGACATAGTTACTAATTACGGGAATGTATTTGGTTTAATGGGAATGGGTGCTCACTCTTTAGAAGAAATGAACTTAATGTATAAAGGGTATTTTAAAAATTGGATCACAGAGACTGATGTACCCACTGTCACAACTTCAGGAAAGTATAGAATATATGCTTTTGATCATGGCACCAGCAATGGCCATAATGCGCCTGGCCCGATAGGCCTAAAAATAAAGTCAGGGGATGGAGATAAAACATATTGGGTAGAATATAGAACCACACAAAATGGTGAAACAAATACACCTCCAGAGTCTCAATTACGTACTCCTTTATTGCAAAGTGGTATTCTTATAAATTTACAAAACTACATGGATGAAAACGCGGCTCCTTGGTATAACCATAACTCATTATTGTTGGATGCAACTCCAAACTCTCGAAGTTCTGGTTGGTCGTTAGAGGACTTTAATGATTCACCATTACTTCTGAACCAAACGTTTATAGACCCTTGGAATGGCTTTAGTATTTATCCAGTTGAGGTTGGTGGTACATTAGGCACTGCAAACGCTTGGATTGATGTTCAAGTTACTATTTACTAATACGAGCTTAGAAGAAATACACATTTTTAATGTGTATTTCTTTGTTGCTTAATAGTTAATTTGACGACTACTATTTATAAAATTTAGAGTTTTACAGCTCATACCTCCAATGCTAAAGAGCGGCTAGCGCACCAAGGTGATTTTGCCAAATACGTCTGCATCTATAAAACCACGGTTTCTGTCGCCGTTTACTGGTTGTACTTCGTGTGAGCCCATAAAGTGCTCGCGCACTTTGCTGCCGTCGTTATCGCAATACGCTAACATAAAGCCAATGACTTGCTTTTCGCTAAGTGTAATTGGTGTATTTACAGCACCTTCTTTGTAGTCGTTAGGGTAGAGCTTTATCGCTACTTCCCACGTAATGTTAAAAGGTGCAGTAGTGTTACGCTTCCAATTACTGACTAGGTGGTCGGTGTACAAATGGGCTTTTTTATCAGGGCCGTAATCGGCGGCTTGGTTATCAAGGCCAATATGGTACGCCAAAGCGGTGTGATTAAATTGGTGGTTTCCGCCCGATGCATCGCTATCTATAAATACCTCAAGCGCGTCGTCATCCCAATATTTATAGGTTGGATCGGCGTGTGTATCAATTAAAACATCATCCACAATATCGGCTTGTAGGTATAAATAGTTTTGATCCCACAGTAAACGGTAACGCCCTTTAAAATCTGCATCGTTTGATGGCAGAGTGCCATCCATTAAATAAGGCATATCGTGCCAAGCGGCTTTATCCCACGCGCTTTCTGATACGCCATCGACAGTAATTGGGGTTGATGTATGTTCAACATCAATCGCCATTGCAGGCGCGCTTAATAAAAAACTTAAGGCGAGTGCTAATTTTTTCATTAATATCTCGATTTTATTATGTATTTTTATTGATGTAACAGCCAGCTTAAAGTAGCTAAGTAATTAGTTACAGTGAAATCCTTTCACCTTCGTTTAGTATATACAGAGGAGTTTTAGTATCCATTTTTTTAGCCATATGCAGTAAGCGCAGTAAGGCTGAATGACTAGTGCGGTCGCCCATTTTCCACGTTGAGTTACCGTATCCCCAAGGTATCATTACTTTACAGTTAAGATCATTCGCGGCGTTTAGTGCATCCTCTGGTGTTGTGTGCACATAACGATACCAATTAGGGCTCTCTTCACTGTAATAAGACGCTATTGGCATTAAGCATATGTCTATATCACCATATTTTTGCTGAATGTCCTTAAAGTGCTTTGAGTAGCCGGTATCGCCTGCAAAAAATAAGGTCTTGCCGTTTTGATCAAGGAGCCAGCCATTCCATAGGTCTTTATCGTTATCTTCATAAATAAAGGGTATCATTACTCGGCTACTAAAGTGATGAGCAGGTAAGGCATGAATAGCTAAATCGCTAATATTTGTTTTTGCGTACCAAGCCATTTCGCTAATGTTAAACCCGCCAGTTGGGAAGTTGTCGGCCATACCCAGTGGTGTTAAGTAGCGAGGTTTATTACCTAACTCTTCTATATCTGCTTTATTAAAATGGTCGTAATGAATATGCGAGTACATCACAGCGTCTAAGTTTTCGAGTTCACTTTGTGTTAGCCAATCGCCGGGTTGTCTATAAAACCCTGAGGCCAGCCTAAAGGCTAAATCAACAGGTGAATCAAATTGCTCTTTAACAGGGTCAAATAGCATTTGCTGCCCGTTAGGTGTGCGGATCATAAATCCTGCATGCCCAAGCCAACGAACAGTGTATCCGGTATTTAATTTTGGAATTACTTGATCAGCAATATATTGGCAGTTTTCACTGTCTGTTTCGCACTGTAGTTTAGGGCTCGTTGGATAGCAGTCAGCTTCGCAGGTGGTAGGGTAAGTTTTTTTACCGGGGTAAAGATTATGAAAGCGTCCTTCTCGTTCGCCATCTTGATGCAGTGGAGTAACGGTACCTTCCCCTGCAATGACTTCAATGTGATTGGCTGTTTGGCAAGCGCTCAGCAGCATACATGTAGTGATGAGGCTAAAGGTGGTTAGTTTCATTGTCGTAATCTAGTTATTATTTTGTAAAAGTATAACAACAACAGCAGATTAACGAATAATTCAAAGGTAACAAAAAGTAACAACAAAAAAGCCTGCAATTTTGCAGGCTTAGTAAAAAAGTTTAAACTGATTAGCCTGCGCTATTCATTTGCTCTATAAATTTGTTTGAATCGGCAATCGATTTGTTCATATCGTTCATCAACAATTGAATATCGCGTTTAAGGTTAGTGAACTCGCCTTTAATAGCCGATACCGCTTGTGCGTTTAAGTTATGCTTTAAGTACAAAACGTTATCATGAAGCGATGTTAATACTGGCTCCATTTTGTCCTCAGCACTGCGCATTGAACGTAATAGCTGATCAAATTGGCGCTGAGTTGCAGCTAGCTTTTTGCTACTTTCACGTTTAAGTGATGCACTTTTATATTGCTCTAGCTCATCGCCCCATTCATCAAATAGCGCTTCTGCTACGTCTTCTACTTTATTAATGTTAGTTGACACTTCGTTAGCGGCTTTTAAGCTCGACTCGTAGTCATCGTTTAACTGATTATAAGTGTCTTGTAGTTCGCCACCATTAAAATCAATAAGTGTAGTTAAACGTTCAAGAGCCGATTTAAATTCTTCTTGCGACTCTTGTTGAGAGTCTTTGGTTTCTTCTACGCGGTCAATAAGAATATCGCGTTTGTGAACACCTACTTTTTCCATTGCAGAATAATAAGCTGATTGGCAACCAGTTAAAGTGAGTGTTAGTACAAGCATTGAAACACTAAGTAATGTTTGTTTTTTCATTTGAATTCCTATTTACGAGTGTTAGTGCTGTAAATTATGGCGCTGATTGTTATTATAATCAAAATTATATAAGCACAAGTCAATTGTATGAATGATAAGCTCTCCCATTACAAACAGCAAGTTAAGTCCTTTATACGCCAACAGCCTTCATGGTGGATGCAGTACGTTAATCGCTGCATAGACGATCAAATAACAGTGAATGCAGGTTATTTAGCCTACGTTACCTTGCTTTCATTAATACCGTTAATTGCCGTAGGTGTTGCTATATTCTCAGCTTTTCCGGGGTTTGAGTCGACTCGCATGGAAATAGAGAGCTTTTTGTTTACCAACTTTGTTCCTACCTCTACCGATGTTATTAGAGAGCATATTAGCTCCTTTGCGGGGAACGCGAACCAAATGACGGCGGTAGGTATTGGTTTTTTAGCGGCCATTGCTTTGCTGTTAATACGTAATGTTGACGCCACACTAAATCGTATTTGGCGAATTAAGAAAAAACGCCCAATGATGATCTCATTTGCCGTGTATTGGATGGTTTTAAGCTTAGGGCCAATGCTTTTAGGTGCCAGTATTGGTGTTACTTCTTATATTGTGTCGTTGGTGTCGTTTGCTGATCAGGGAATTCCGGGGTTTAGTGGGTTTTTGTTAAAGCTATTACCTTATGGTATTTCGATGGTGGGCTTTATTATGCTCTACACCTTAGTGCCTAATACAAGGGTGTCGTTTAAAGCGGCAATACCTGGCGCTTTTTTTGCGGCACTTTTATTTGAGCTAACTAAAAAGGGATTTGCACTTTATATTAGCCATTTCCCTTCATACGAAGTTATTTATGGCGCAGTAGCAACCATTCCTATTTTGTTTGTATGGGTGTATTTGTCATGGATTGTTGTGCTGCTAGGTGCTGAATTTACAGCATGCATTAGCCCAAATGATATTGAAGATACTCCAGAAATAGAGCTTGAAGATGACGAGCCAGCAGTAAAGGACACAGTGTAAATGCAAGGTTTAATACAACGCGTAAAGCATGCCAAAGTAGAAATAAATAACCAAGTGGTAGGCGAAATTAGCCAAGGTATATTGTTGTTGCTGGGCGTTGAAAAACACGACGATACGCAAACGGCCGATAAGCTTTTACATAAGGTAAGTAACTATCGTATTTTTACTGACGAAAACGACAAAATGAACCTAAGCCTTAAAGACATTGGCGGTGAGTTATTAGTGGTGTCGCAATTTACATTAGCTGCTGATACTAAAAAAGGAATGCGTCCTAGTTTTTCATCTGCGGCAACCCCAAGCCAAGCTAATGAGCTTTACGAGTACTTTGTAGCTCAAGCTAAAGAGTTGGGGCTTACAATAGCCACAGGTGAGTTTGGTGCCGATATGCAAGTAAGCTTGTGTAACGACGGACCCGTGACGTTTAACTTATCTGTTTGAGCTTTTGGTTACCACGACAATATGATTTACATAGCCCGTAATTTTTTGCGGGTGAGCGTTACAACCAAATACATCGAGTAATAGCTGCTGAAGTTGCTTTAATTGCGACTCATGCTGCGATAAAAAGTTAATAAATAGCACGCCGTTGTTATTTAAAGCCGAGTAGATTTTTTTATAAAATGCCTCTTCAAATAAAAATCGAGGTGCATCTATTTGGCTAAATAAATCGAGAATAATCCAATCAATATTTTGTGCACTTTTTAAAACCTGTTGTGCATCAGCGCAAAGCAATCGCTCATTTTTATTTGACGAAAAAAATTGGCTGTAGCAATCAATAATATCGGCATTTTTTTCAACGGATGTTATTTGTGCTTTAGGGTATTTGTGCTGTAAATAATTACGAATTGCACCGCCGCCAAGGCCGAGTTCTAACACTTTTTGTGGCGGCTTAAGAGCCTGCCAATGCTTACCTAGGCACAATAAATGTGGGAAAAGTAATAAACTCGGGTTATTTAAATCAATAACAGATTGAAGAGTATCGTTAATAAGTAGCCAGCGTAATTGTTCGTGCTCACGTACTTGAATGTGATCGCCACTGTGCTTATGCCAATAAATTAAGTGCCCAATACGGTGGCTGCTTTCAATAAATTGATCGCTTAGCAAACCAGTTAGTGAATTTATGTAATTGCTTTTTTCAGTCATATTCTCAGCATAAACTAGCAACGTTAAAGCGCAATGACCTTTGTTATTATTTTTTTTACGTTATTTTACAGCCATCACCAAAGTCGTATTTGCAGTTTTTTTAAGATGGAGTATGGTATTTGCCATAATAATGCCAATCAATTTAATTATTTTATTTTTTTAGCTTGGTAGATAATCAATACGATTAGTATAGCGCCGTAGCTTTTTTTTGACTTTTATTTACGGCTTATATACGACTTATATAACAACAGGAGTATGTATGTTTCAGGTAAGCACCCCACAAAGTAGCGAAGATTGGCAAGCATATTACCAATTGCGTTGGCAGGTATTACGCGCACCTTGGGGCGAGCCTCGTGGCTCTGAACAAGACGATATGGAACAAGACTCTGAGCACCGCTTTATAAAAAATAAAGAAGGCGAAGTGCTAGGTGTAGCACGTTTGCACTTTAACAGTCATGAGCAAGCACAAGTGCGCTATATGGCCGTTGCGGAGGGTAATCGTAATCAACATATTGGTAGCCGATTACTTCACGAACTTGAAAAAATAGCTTGGACACAAAATGCCGGTGAGCTTGTGTTATTTGCACGCGAACGTGCGCTTGAGTTTTATAAGCGCCACGGTTACGAGTTAAAAGAAAAAGCACATTTAGCTTACGGCGATGTACAGCACTTTAAAATGATAAAGCAAAAGCCAAGTGAGCCAGGTTGGTTTCGCCATCCAAATTGGACTCAAGTGCTGCAAAATATATGGCGCGAATCAATTCCAATTAGTGATGCGATGGGCATTAAAGTAGAAAGCTACACCGATTGGCAATTTACAACCAGTGCAGATTTAGACGCTAACTTAAACTTACATAACACGATGTTTGCAGGTTCTATTTATAGCTTGGCAACACTTACGGGTTGGGGCGCAACATATTTAGCGCTTAAAGAAGCAGGGCTCGAAGGTAATATTGTGTTAGCCGATGCTAATATTAAATATTTAAAACCACTAACTACAGACCCGCGTGGCTGTGTAGATTTACAAGCCTGCAAAGGTAAGTTGAGCGATTTAGAAACCGAAGGTAAAGCAAGTTATGTTGTGCCTGTTACTATTTATGATGGTGACAATATAGTTGCAGAGTTTGAAGGTGTGTTTGCGGTTAAAAAATAACGGTTTAATTTAATGCCGAAAAGCAAAAAGCCAAGCCGTGGAACAATCCACATAGCTTGGCTTTTTTGTGAGCTTGTTTTACAACAAGTCAGTTAATAATATACCTACACCAATACGCTCAATATCGGCGTTGTAATCAATTAAGCTTTCGCCATAACCGTTAAAGTATTGTGCATAACCACGAACGCGACCCCATAAAGGAAATGACCAATCGAGTTGAATTGCACCACGGTTTTCTGAATTTAGGTTGTTACGTGTCATGAAACTAAACTCGTGCTCATTAAGGCGATATGCACCACTAAATTCAAAGTAACCCATGTATTTGTATATGTCTGGGTTATCGTCGCCACTGGCATCAAGTATATCTTCTTTAGTATCTTCGCTTATGCGGTACCAAGGTTTAAAGCTAAAAACAAAACCCTCATTTTCCCAAATAAAGTTTGCATAAATACGGTTCCACGAACGCGAGTTTGGTTGACTACGACCATTTGATTGATGCGAAATACCTAAAGCAATGGCCATTTCGTCGCCCCACAATACGTTTTCTGGGTCGAGGTAATTTATCCAAAATATTTCCGGTTCGTAGTTAGTTTCGCGAAATGGTGAAGATATTTCTGAGTTATAAAGCTGCCAATATGATTGCAGTGTGAAGCCAAAGAATATAGCTTGGTCTTCATCAGAGAAGTCATCGTAAAGAGGCACTTTAATCGATAACTGATATTTTGCTTCTACATTGTCTAGAGGCTCGCCGTCGTTTTCGTCAGTTAATGCATCAAAACCATCAAATGGGCGATCGTTAGGATGTGACACGTACGAAATTGGTAAAATATAATTACGTTTATGTGGGGTAATTACATTTCTATTTTTTTTACCTACTTCTTCACGCGCTTGACGTTTATCAAGCGCGGTAAGTTGTTTGTTTTCTTCAAGAGCTGAACATTTTTTACGAAGATCGTCTAATGTTTGTTTACCATCTCCGCCAATTACCTCATTTAAAATACACTGTTTTACAAGCTCAATGTCGTTGTTTTGCTCGTTTTTAGCAACGTCTTCTTGTGCGAAGGTAGCTGTACTTATTAAAGCAGAAAGTGTGATCCAGTGGCGCCAGCTCATTGTAATTCCTTGTGAGTTCGGGTTGTTGTATGCGTTAATTTAATTATAACGTCTTTTTACATATGTAACGGTGAACTTTTGCTGAATTTGTATTCAAAGCAAATTGCATACGTATATAAAGTAAATATAGATCAGAAAAAAAGCGACCTAAGCCGCTTTTTTAATGCAAATTAACCATTTTGGCTAATTTATACCAATTTTATTAAAAACATGATCATTCTAGCGTATTAAATAACTCACTAACTACGTTAAAAATTATTTATATAGAACAACTATGTACCATAATTTTAGCCTTGTTATTAAGCTATTTCCTTATCGCTATAATAGATCACTAATTTAATGCAATTGGTATTACTCTCACGCAATGAGAAGGGTGAGCTAAAGCTCAAATATGTTAGTAAAAAACTTATAAAGCTCGGTGCCTTGGTTAACACTCGCTGAGGCAAAGTGCAAAATAGCAATTGCATCGCAATCTAGAGCAAGTGTTTGCAGTGGTTGCTCACTTAAGTAGCGCTCCATGCGTAAAATATTGGCAATAGGCTCACCGGCTTTAATGTGTCCGCCAAGGGGAGCTATGTATTCAACCATGCCGCCAATAGGGGCGTAATAAGCAAAGTAGTCATCTAAATTACATGCATAGCGAGTCATATTGGCTGGCGTATGCGGTGCGTTTTGTAATACGCCTTTGTGATTTAAGTAACTTAAAATGCTGTTTGCATCGTTTAATGCTTCTTTTAAGTCTATTTTTTCTTGGCTGCCTAGCTCTACAGTAAATGCTTCTACAGGTATTGATAATTCGCGACCTTGTCCGCTAAGCGCATCACTTAAATGCCACCATGGGCAAAAGTTAGCTTCATCCATCGCGCCGTCAAAATCACTAGGAATAAGTAGGACATGTTCAATATTAAAATAACGTGCGCTGTCGGTTGCGTAGGTTGGACAGTACAAGTGTTTGCTTGAAATAGGACCTGTGTGTAAATCGAGTACTATATCAGCTTGATGAGCAAGCTTTTGTAAGTTAAGCGCAATGCGTTTACCCGTATTAAGTAAATAAGCGGGGCCGTTAAGTTTGCTGTCTACTTCGTCAATAAGCGCCTGTTTGAAGTTACTTTTTAATGTAGCGTCGTCATACTGAGTATGATTTTGTGCAAACTGTGCCACTAAATTTTTATTGTAGTGATACATACGATTCCAATTAGTACCCGTAATCGGATCGAATCGGCCAAGGGTAAACTCGCCAGATTTTTGATTACAACCTATTGGGTTGGCATAAGGCACAAGGGTAATATCGCCACTAAGGTTAAGGTGTTTTAGTTGCTCAAGCAGCTGAAAAATAACTGCGTTACCTTGCACTTCAGCGCCATGCATATTGGCCTGAATGTAAACACTTGGCCCTGTGCCATCGCCTTTTAGGCGATATACTGGAATTGTAAGCGGTAAGCCGTTTGCAACTTCCCCTACTACAATGTTCTCTTGGCTGATGTGTGTTGTATTACTCATGCTTATTACCTTAAGTAGTGGCTGGCATTTTCGGCTTGGCGAACACAGGTAAGTGTACCGTTTTGAAGAGTGTACTCTGCGGCTAGCTCATGGCATAAAAAATACGGCATACTTTCGGTAAAGCCGTAAGCACCGCATTGGCTAAACACTAGCCAGTCGTGCTCATTTAAATCGCTTGGTAAGTTATGTTCACCCAAGCAATCAAGCGCTGTACAAAGTGGGCCGTATAAAGTGACCGCTTGAGTTTTAGCACTGGATTCACGCATTAACGCAGCAGGAAAATCTTGGCTGGTAACAGCAGGGCGTAATAAGTGATTTATACCGCCGCTTAAAATGACTTGCTGTTGATTATAGTTTTGTTTGCGCTCTATTACTGGGTTTGCGTAATGACCACATTCGCCAACGGCATAACGACCAAGTTCCATCCATAATTCTTCTACGCCAGCATCATTTTTAATTTTAGCGAGTGCAGCTATTAAGTCATCCCAATCAAGTGTTGCTTCATTTTGTGTATAAGGAATACCTAAGCCGCCACCTAAATCTAAAATTTTAAGGCTAATATTTAAATCGCTGGCAAGTTGGCTAAGAGGTGCAATCATTTGTGACCACAATTCGCTTAGTTTTTGCGTGCTAAGCATGTTGCCCCACTGAAAAATATGTAAGCCGTCAAACTTAAGTGCAGGGTAGTCGGTTACATTGAGTGCTTGCCACTCATCACAACCCAAACCAAACGGCGTAAGGCTGTCGCCGCCCAGTGGATTTTTTTCACCTTCAGGCCAGCGTAATTGCACTCGCAGTAATACTTGTAACTGCGTATTTTGTAGTTGCGCTTGTTGGTTTAACCAACGTACTTGATTGAGGCTTTCGGCCACGAATATACGCACGCCGCGCTCAATAAAGTGTTTTATTTGTTTAGGGCTTTTTGCAGGCCCTGTGTTGAGCACGCGCTGTGAGCTAATACCTTGTGCTAGCACTTGCTCAAGCTCACCTTTACTTGCTACGTCAAAATTAAAGCCAGCGCTGTCTAAGCTTTGAATAATTTTAGACAGTGGATTTGCTTTTACCGCGTACCACAGTTTTACATCGGTTTGCGCAACTAAACGTGCAAGATGCGTGTTTAGTTGATCTAGGTCGTAAACAAAAAAAGGGGTATCAAGTTGTTGTGTAATTGTATTTACAGCAGTTTTGATAGGCGTGCTCAAAAAGCTCATTATCGTAAAACCTCTTCAAGTAATAATGATGCATCGCTTTGCTCGTCGCGGTATTTAACAATTAACGCACACGACATGCTTAGGCCTTGCTCGCGCGCCCATTCGTTTGACGCAGGGCGAGAGCCCGGTATTACAATCGCGTATTCTGGGATTGGCTCGCCTTTATCGAGTTGGCGCTCGTTTACGCAGTCGTATACCGGAATAGTTGCTGATAAACGCACGCCTGGGGCAAGTACTGCGCCTTTTTTAATGACTACGCCTTCAACAATAATACAGCCAGCGCCAATAAAGGCGTCGTCTTCTACAACGACTGGGCTTGCACCAATTGGCTCAAGTACACCACCAAGCTGCACTGCAGCACTTAAATGTACGTTTTTACCTACTTGTGCACACGAGCCAACTAATGCGTGGCTATCTACCATTGTGCCTTCGTCGATGTATGCACCAATGTTTACATACGCTGGTGGCATAATAATCGTGCCTTTAGCAACATAAGCACCACGGCGAACACTAGAGCCACCCGGTACCATACGCACGCCATCTTCAGTGCTAAATTCTTGCGGAGCTAGGTTATGCTTATCAACAAAACCACCTGTAAACTCAGTATTAGTGCCATTTTTAAAGGCTTCTAAAATGCCTTGTTTTACTTCTACATTAGCTTGCCATTGGCCGCTTTCGTTTTGTGATGCTGCGCGTACTGCGCCCGATTCTAAATTATTTAATAGTTCTAACCAGCTCATTATAAAAACCTGTATTTAATGCCAAGATAAAATGGTGTTGTTTGCAGTTGTGATGCAATCGGTTTGAGTTAACTCAAGATGTGTTAAAGGTGGACGAAGTTGCGGGCTGCTTAAGCGACCTTGCAAATGCATTAATACCTTTACGGGAATAGGGTTTGCGACAGCAAATAGGCTATTAATAGCGCTTGACCACTGGGAAAATAAATTAGGGTGTTGACCAGTTAAGCTGCGTTTAACAAACTCGTGAGTTTGTGCGGGCCATGCGTTTGCAGCTACCGACACTAAACCTTTTGCGCCAGCTTGAGCAAAATAAGGCATCAGCGCATCGTCGCCACTAAAAATAGCTAAATTAGGTGCTGCTTGGCGGTAAGCTTCAAACTGAGCAATACTGCCGCTCGCTTCTTTTAGTGCCCATAAATTTTTATTGTTTTGTAAGTTTTGAATTGTTGCCGCTGGGATGCTAATAGCACTGCGCCCTGGTACGTTATAAAGCATACATGGGTGAGCGCTTGCATTAAGTAGGCTTTCAAACCAATGAGTTTGACCTATAGCGCCAGGTTTTGCATAAAGCGGTGAGCCAAGTAAAAAGCTATGAATGGGCAGCGTATTACAGAAGTTAACCCACTCAATTTGTTGTTTTAGATTACTACCGCCCACAGCAACCATGAGTGGTACTGCGGGTTTTAGCCGACATACGTGCTCAACAATGGCTTGTTGCTCTTTTTGCGTAAGCGCTAAACCTTCGCCCGTACTGCCGAGTAGCAAAATACCGTTATGTGCGGCCTCTTGCTCCCTAACCAGCTTAGTTAACGTGTTGTAGTCAACATCGCCGTGTTGATCAAATGGCGTAACAAGCGCGGTCCACAATGAGTAGTCGTTTAAATTGAAATTGTTGATCATCTCTCACGAACTTATAATTTGTACCAATTTTATTAAATACGTGATCATTTTAGCGATGACTAATTTAATGCAATTGGTAGTATTCGAAGAGTTAAAAAGCTTTATGGAAGGAGCCGCATTAACGTCGTTCGAACTAATAATTCGAAGAGCGAATGGGCTTAAAATAATAGGGCGCGCGGCCTTAATATTTAAGACCAGAAGCTCTCCACCAAACTAATAAGCTGCTTGTTATAAGCAGCTATTGGTGACAGTCGCTAGGGTTCAACCTAGTCGCCCGAAATAAACACCTCGCAAAAGTGATTACTTCTCGGCGTTAATTCCCCTCACGTATGCTCATTGGAGTTTGCGCTCCTAACATACGCTACCTGAATAACGCACCTCTTCTAGCCCTTTGCACCTGTTTGTAGAGTAAAAACTTACAAACCTATGCAATTTAAATAGGGTAATTACGGCGATTAAAGCATTTTAGCCGTCTGGGTGTCAAGCGACTAAATGCATATTCATTCATCCATAATGGGAGTGGTTACGTATTGGCTGCTTTTCTCGTACACTAGCAATATAAGTAGTGAGGTATTTAATTAGTATGGAAAAATTTAGCGATATTTATAAGCGAGCGGTAGAGCGAAAAGGCTCTGAAAAAATGCTTAAGTTATTACTTGCAAAACCGCTATCTAAAAAACAACTAAGCACGTTAAGTGACGACGATTGGCTTGAAGAATTTACTCGAAAAGTATTTCAAAGCGGCTTTTATTGGTCGGTTATTAATAATAAATGGCCGGGCTTTAGGGAGGTTTTTTGGGATTTTAGCGTTGATAAGTTACTAATGATGCCACCCGATATGCTGGAACAAAAAGCAACGGATGAGCGTATTGTCCGTAACTATAAAAAAGTAAAAACAATTACCGAAAATGCGTATATGATCCACGAAATAGCAGAGGAACATGGCAGTTTTAGTCAGTTTGTCGCTAATTGGCCAACAGACGATATTATTGGTTTGTGGGCATATTTAAAAAAGCATGGTTCGCGTTTAGGTGGCAATACAGGCCCTTATGCGCTGCGAGCACTTGGTAAAGATACTTTTTTACTATCACGCGATGTAGAGAATTATTTACGCGCCCATAAAATTATAGATGGCGGCCTACAAACTAAAAAATCACTGAATGCAGCCCAAGCTTTTTTTAACGAAATGCAAAAACAAAGCGGCTTAAGTATGCAAGAGTTGAGTTTAATTGTGGCCTATGGTGTAGGTGACAACCGCGTTGGTATAAGTCAGCAATAAGAGGAATTACCATGAAATTAGTGCCAAGATACACAGACATTGCGGAAAACTTCGCAATTGAAGATTTTCCTGCAAGTGTTGCTTCTCCTCAGTTATTGCTGTGGAACGAGAGCTTAGCAAAACAGTTTAATATTAACGTTGCTGCTGATTTGCGTGCCAATACTTTTGGTGGTAACGAAAAACAGGCGATTCCTGCAGTAGCACTTGGTTACTCTGGGCACCAATTTGGGCATTTTTCGCCGCGTTTAGGCGATGGGCGAGCACATTTATTGGGTGCTATTAATGATGATAAAAACCAGCTATGGGATATTCAATTAAAAGGCTCTGGTGCTACTCCTTACTCAAGAGGAGGGGATGGGCGTTGTGCACTTGGTCCTGCTATTCGTGAATACGTAATGAGCGAGGCAATGCATGCACTGGGGGTTAAAACCACCCGATGTTTAGCCGTCGTTGGCAGTGGTGAAACGGTTTATCGTAATCCGCCACAAGCAGGTGCAATAGTGACTCGTTTAGCAACGAGCCATATTCGTGTTGGCTCATTTCAATATTTAGCGACACAAGGCGATGTTGAAGAACTTAAAAATTTAGCTGATTTAGCTATTGAACGACATTACCCAGAAATAACAGATACAGGGCCACAGCGCTATTTAGCTTTTTTAGGGGCTGTCATTAAAAGCCAAGTTGAATTAGTGGTTAGTTGGATGCGTGTTGGTTTTATTCACGGAGTAATGAATACCGACAATACGCTAGTAAGCGGAGAAACCATTGATTACGGCCCCTGCGCCATGATGAATAATTTTGATTTTGACACCGTGTTTAGCTCTATCGATAAACAAGGTCGTTATGCCTTTGGTAACCAGCCTAATATAGCTAACTGGAACTGCGCACGCTTAGCTGAGAGCTTAATACCACTTATTAGTGATGATGACGAGCAAGCTGTTTCGTTAATGACGCCATACATCAATAGCTTTGCTGAGCAGTTTAATGCTGAGTTTACGGCTATGTGGGAGAAAAAACTGGGCTTGAGTGCAAAAAATGCAAGCGGAAGTAAGTTAATTTCAGAGTTATTAACGCTATTAAAAGATAACCAGCTCGACTACACCAATACCTTTGATGCGCTTACTGAATCCTTAAAGGGAGAAACAGTAGTCCCCGAGTCGCTAATCGAATGGAGAGCTAGGTGGGTAAACTTAACTGACAATAATAGTTATGAAGTAATGAGAGCGGCAAATCCTCGTGTGATTCCTCGTAACCACATGATCGAAAAAATGATTTCAGAGTATAATGCTGCAGGGTCTAGTGAGTTATTAGAGCGCTTTATGAAAATAGTGGGAAATCCGTATTCTGATGATGAAAAACTATCAGAGTTTCAGGTTGCACCGATAAATGATAATGATTACCAGACTTTTTGTGGTACTTAATTGTTAGTATTTAATGTAACTACATGATTCAAAAGAGTCATTTTTCAACCAAATATGAGCATATATGTTTGGGAATATAAACACGGGTGCTATTATGCGCCGAATTAAGATCCAACAATCTTCTATGATTTATGAGTACTTTTAATTTAATTGCTCTTATATCTCTTACTGAGTACTAATTTACAAAAACGACTATACTTATTTTTTATCAAGACTTTAATTTTGTCTATAGTAAGTAGTTGTGTGTTGTTACTGCGTACTGAAGAAAGTTATAAACTTTATTTTTCGTTAAGTATCGATTAACAAAAGCTCATGTAATCTGTATAAAACTGGTTGAGCTAGAGTTCATTAGCTACAATTTATTAGTTGTTAAAAATGGGAAGAAAACAATGAAATTAAAATCACTTACACTTGCGATCGCACTAGCTGCAACTAGCGCATCTACATTCGCTGCTGATAAAGAAGAAGGTTTCTACATTGGCGCATTTGGCGACTACTATGACGCATCTTGGAAAAACATGCGTGATCAAGCTGGTCTTGACGTAAACGAATCAACTGGCTGGGGTGTTGAAGCTGGTTACCGTTTCAGTGATTACTGGAGCGCACGTCTTGAATATGCAGATATGGATTTTAATGCTTTTGATAAAGTTGCTGGCAACCGAAATAATATCGATGGCGAGCGTTACGGTATTGATGCTCTTTACCATTTAAATGGTGGTCCTTTCTACGGTCTTTTCGGTATTAAAGAAATTGACGTAGTTGATGACAACACATTCTTAAATGCAGGTGTTGGTTACCAACACTTCATTACAGATGGCTTATTTGTAAATGCTGAAACAGCTGTATACCAAGGTCTTGACCGTGGTTACACAGATGTAGGCGCTAAAATTGGTATTAACTACTTATTTGGTCAAAATTCAGCTCCTGTAGAGCCAGTTAAACCAGCTCCTGAAGTTGTTGAAGTAGCTGTAGCTCCTTTAGATAGCGACAACGACAACATTGCTGATGCAGATGATAAGTGTGCTAACACACCTATGACTGATGCAGTTGATGGCACTGGTTGTACTTTATATGAAGATAAAGAAGTAACTGTAAGCTTATTAGTGACTTTCCCTAACAATGCTTCAGCAGTATCTACTCAGTACTTAAACGATATTGAAAAAGTATCTGCATTCTTAAAAGAGTACCCAGATACAACAGTACTTTTAGAAGGTCACACTTCTGCTGTAGGTAAAGCAACTTACAACAAATGGTTATCTAAAAAACGTGCTGATGCTGTAGCTAAGCAACTTGTTGCTGATGGTATTGCTGAAGACCGTATTACTACAGTTGGTTTAGGTGAAGAGCGTCTTAAAAATGATGCTAACACTAAAGCTGCAAACGCAGAAAACCGTCGTGTAGAAGCGCATATCAAAACTATCAAAAACGTTAAAGTTTTACGTTAATTAAATAGTTTGTAATAGAAACCCAGCCAAGTGCTGGGTTTTTTTATGCCTGTAATAAATTAATATTAGTTAATGGTAATGATTCTTACTTAATAAACATTCATGAAAATAGATTTTACTACAACTACTATTCATAGTATTTATAATCGGTATAATCAGTTGCGTAACTGGATGGATTTTCATCTATCCATAAAAGCTTTATAATTACGCGTTAGAATACTATAAGTATTGGGTAACTTATTTGCGCTTGAAGCGCTACCGGATACTTTCACGTCACCAAGAGGGCAATATTGTGCTACAAGAATATCGTAAACACGTAGAAGAACGTGCCGCGTTAGGTATCGTACCAGCGCCATTAGATGCTCAGCAAACTGCTGATCTTATTGAATTAATAAAAACTCCACCAGCAGGTGAAGAAGAATTCATTTTAGATTTGTTCATTCAACGTATACCAGCAGGTGTTGATGATGCTGCTTATATTAAAGCGGGATTTTTAGCAGCTGTAGCTAAAGGTGAAACTAATTCTCCACTTGTTTCTAAAGAAAAAGCGGCAGAATTATTAGGTACAATGTTGGGCGGTTACAATATCGCACCAATGATTGACCTACTTGATGACGAAACACTTGCACCAATCGTAGTTAAAGGCCTTTCAAATACATTACTTATGTTTGATGCGTTCTACGATGTAGAAGAAAAAGCAAAAGCGGGTAACGCATTCGCTAAACAAATTATCGAGTCTTGGGCAAATGCAGAATGGTTTACTAATAAACCAGCTGTTGCTGAAAAGATCTCAGTTACTGTTTTTAAAGTAACTGGCGAAACAAATACTGATGACTTGTCACCTGCACCAGATGCATGGTCTCGTCCAGATATCCCACTTCATGCTTTAGCAATGCTAAAAATTGAGCGTGATGGTATTACACCTGATAAAGCGGGCGAAGTTGGTCCAATTACTCAGCTTGAAGAATTAAAAACTAAAGGTTTACCACTTGCTTACGTAGGTGATGTTGTGGGTACGGGTTCATCTCGTAAGTCTGCAACTAACTCTGTACTTTGGTTTATGGGCGATGATATCCCATTCGTACCAAACAAGCGTGTTGGCGGTGTATGTTTGGGTAATAAAATTGCTCCAATCTTCTTCAATACAATGGAAGATTCAGGCGCATTACCAATCGAATTAAATGTTGATGAACTCAACATGGGCGAGCAAATCGACATTTATCCGTACGAAGGTGTTGTTAAGCAACATGGTACTGATAAAGTAATTTCTACTTTTGAACTTAAATCTGATGTGATTTTAGATGAAGTTCGTGCTGGTGGTCGTATTCCACTAATTATCGGTCGTGGTTTAACTGATAAAGCGCGTACATCACTAGGCTTAGGTGCAACTGATATATTTAAAGTACCAACAGCAACAGAAGTTTCTGATAAAGGCTTCACACTAGCGCAAAAAATGGTTGGTAAAGCATGTAACGTTGCAGGTATTCGCCCAGGTCAGTACTGTGAGCCTAAAATGACAACTGTTGGTTCGCAAGATACAACAGGTCCTATGACACGTGATGAACTTAAAGATCTAGCATGTTTAGGTTTCTCTGCAGATTTAACAATGCAGTCATTCTGTCATACATCAGCTTATCCTAAGCCTATCGATGTAAACACTCACCATACGCTTCCTGATTTCATCATGAACCGTGGCGGTGTTTCACTTCGTCCAGGCGATGGTATTATTCACTCATGGTTAAACCGTATGTTATTACCAGATACCGTAGGTACTGGTGGTGATTCACATACACGTTTCCCATTAGGTATTTCATTCCCAGCAGGTTCGGGTGCAGTAGCATTCGCAGCAGCAACGGGTGTTATGCCACTTGATATGCCAGAATCTATTTTGGTTCGTTTTAAAGGCGAAATGCAACCAGGTATCACGTTACGTGACCTTGTTCATGCAATCCCTTACTACGGTATCAAACAAGGTCTATTAACAGTTGAGAAAAAAGGTAAAATTAACGAATTCTCTGGTCGCGTACTAGAAATTGAAGGCGTTGAACATCTTACTGTTGAGCAAGCATTTGAATTATCTGATGCATCTGCAGAGCGTTCTGCAGCTGGCTGTACAGTTAAACTTTCTAAAGAGTCTATCTCTGAGTACCTTGAGTCTAACATTGTTATGCTTAAGTGGATGATCTCTGAAGGTTACGGCGATGTACGTACAATTGAACGTCGTATTACTGCAATGCAAGATTGGTTAGCTAACCCAGAACTAATGGAAGCTGACGCTGATGCAGAGTACAAGCATATCGTTGAAATTGATTTAGCTGAGATTAAAGAACCTGTTCTTTGTGCTCCAAATGACCCAGATGATGCGCGTCTTCTTTCTGATGTTGCTGGCGAGAAAATTGATGAAGTATTCATCGGTTCTTGTATGACTAACATTGGTCACTTCCGTGCTGCTGGTAAGTTGCTTGATGGCTTTAAAGGTCAACTTCCAACTCAACTTTGGGTTGCTCCACCTACTAAGATGGACAAAGACCAACTTACGGAAGAAGGTTACTACGGTATCTTTGGTCGTGTTGGCGCACGTATCGAAACTCCAGGTTGTTCACTGTGTATGGGTAACCAAGCACGTGTTGCAGATAAAGCGACTGTAGTATCTACTTCTACACGTAACTTCCCTAACCGTTTAGGTAATGGCGCAAACGTATTCTTAGCATCATCTGAGCTTGCTGCAATTGCTGCAATCATTGGTAGACTACCTACAGCTGCTGAGTACCAAGAATATGCAGCGAAGATCAACGCAACGGCTTCAGATACATACCGTTACTTGAACTTCCACCGTATGCCTGCTTACACTAAGAAAGCAGACAACGTGATTATTCAACAAGCTGTATAATTTTTAGAGTTTGTTTAAAAACCCGCTTCGGCGGGTTTTTTATTGGCTAAAATAAATATTAGATAGTTAATGCTCTATTTTGTGGTTTATTACATATAATTTAGCTAATAATTGATTTAAATGTAAGTAATAAAGCAAAAAATCCTCTCTAAATGCATTAAAATCCTCACCAATATTCTCATTATTTTAGGCGAGATTTTATGACAGCATTAAACAACCAGAATCTACTGCAACTACGTTTTGTTAACCAAGCAAATATTGATTTGGTTAAGCCTTCTTTTGATAACCTACCTGCTAATCCTTATGCAGATGGTGCCTTTCGTAAACGTCGTTACTCAGTAGTTAAAATGCAAAATGGTGAAATAAAGCTACAACAAGCCAAAGCATTTGTTCAAGACGATTCAATTAATACTTTTCAGGGTAATGTAGAGCGTACTTACGAAAACCTAGCGCAAAGTTTACTTGAGTCAGAAGGCATGAAAAGCATTGTGAATGAGTTTCGCCAACTTACCGGTATTGATGAAGAACGTGATATTGAAATCCATCAATTCCGTATGCTTGCCATTGATAGCGATACACCTGCAGCGCCAGAGGGCGTGCATCAAGATGGTTTTGACCATGTATGTATATGCGGTGTTTCTCACGAAAATTTAGAAGGCGGCGAGCTACTTGTATATGAAAACAAGCAAGCTGAACCGTGTTTTAAAATGGAAATAAAAGACGGCATGTTTGCATTAATAAACGACCGTCAAGTGTGGCATAACGCAACACCAATGAACAAAATTGATGCTAGCAAACCAGGTTACCTGGATTGTTTCGTATTAACGTCTTAAGGAATAAGCATGAACATAACGCAATTACGTGAGCAGTTTCCTGCATTGATGCAAAACGTTGATGGTAAATCGCCAATATTTTTAGACGGACCAGGCGGCTCGCAAGTACCAACATCAGTGCTTAATGCGATGACCGCTTATTTAGGTCATTATAATTCGAACTTAGGTGGCGCGTTTTTTTCAAGTGATAAAACGGTTGAGTTAATGGCGAATGCGCGCCAAGCAGCCGCTGATTTACTTAATGCACCTAGCTCACAACAAATTGTGTTTGGTCCAAACATGACCAGCCTTACGTTTAGTTTCAGCCGTGCTATTTCACGTGACTGGCAGCCTGGCGATGAAATAATTGTAACCAATGCTGATCACTTCTCAAATGTGTCGTCGTGGCAACAAGCAGCTGAAGATAAAGGCGCTAAAGTTAACACTGCACTTATTAACGAAGCTGATTGTAGCTTAGATATGGCGCAATTTGAGAGCTTATTAAACAGCAATACTAAGCTTGTAGCAGTAACGTATGCTTCAAATACCACAGGCTCAATTAACAATATCAAACGTATTGTAGAGCTTGCTCACGCTGTAGGCGCACTTGTTTATGTTGATGCGGTACATTACGCACCACACGAACTAGTAGACGTACAAGCACTTGATTGCGACTTTTTAGCGTGTTCTGCGTATAAGTTTTTTGGTCCGCACTTAGGTATGGTTTACGGTAAAAAAGAGCATTTAGACGGGTTTACACCTTATAAAGTAGAACCCGCTAAAGACGTAGCGCCAGGTCGCTGGGAAACCGGCACACAAAGCTTTGAAGCTATGGCGGGTTTTATTGCGGCTGTTGATTACATTGCAGCAATTAGCGAACTTGACGATAGCCATTCACGCCGCGAAAAGCTAAGTATCGCCTTTGCTAAAACTAAACAGCACGAAATGGCACTTAGTGAGCACTTTTTAACGCGTTTGGTAAATTACCCGCGTATTAAATTATTTGGTATTGATGATTTTGATCGCTTAAACGAGCGTACACCTACTTTTGCTTTAACGTTTGAAGGTTTAGACCCACGTGAAGTGTCTGAATTTTTAGGTAAGCAGCATATTTGCGTGTGGGATGGTAACTTTTACGCGCAAGGTTTGTGTAAACAATTAGGTGTGCTTGATAAAGGCGGCGTAGTGCGTATAGGTTGTATGCACTACAACACCATTAAAGAGCTAGATCAGTTGTTTGACTTGTTTGATGAACTACTCGGTTAATCATGTAAGTTTTGGTGCGCTAACTCTTTGGCGCACCATATATTTGTTCTGCACGATTAAACAGTACCCACGATGTTAAAATGTACTTATCGTTTGATACTGGCTTATTACCTCTGTGGGTATGTGTAAAGTAGCCAGGGGCTATTACCATAGTGCCTTTTTTAGGTGCTATTTTACGATTTTGATAGTAAAACTCAGTCTCACCACCTTCTTCTACATCGTTTAAATAAAACATAAATAGCAACACGCGATGCAACGCCTCGTTATGCTGTAACTGAGGGTAAACCTCACTGTGCCAGTAAGGGTAGCCACCTTTGTTTACTTCGTATTTTTGCGCTTGAATATTACCAAGTCTAAAAATTTGCTGAACTAGCAAAGGTAATTGCGGTTTACCCACTTCTTCAAAGTTCTCTTGGGTTAAGTCAACTACGTCACCTGTTTTTGGATGATAGACCTTTAAGCCAAACGCTCCAATCATCATAAAAATATGATCATCAACATACTTAAAAACATGTTGTGCAGTCGTTTGTTGTATATGTTTTAATTGTTGTGCATATTCGGGGTGATTGTTTAGGTGTAGGTCGTGGCTGTCTTTTTTCTTTAAGTCGACACCGCCCGATGTTACCCCTTGTTTTACATGCGGGCTTTGCGTAAATGTGGTAATAAATTCATCGCAAAACTCATCGCTTAATGCGTTATCAACAACGCGTATAAAGTCCGTCATGGTTTACCTTTATATAATTATTATTGGATTTTTATGTTTATTGAAAAAGTGATGCCGCGCTTTAGCGAAACAGATGCACTCGGACACATTAACAATACCGTACTCCCAGTATGGTTTGAAGTCGCACGTGGACCTATTTTTAAGTTTTTTACACCGGACTTAAATCCACACGATTGGAAATTAATTATCGCCAAAGTTGAAGTATCATTTGTCGGTGAATTATTTTACGGCCATGAGGTAACAGTTAAAACCTCTGTAGAGCATATAGGCACTAGCTCTTTCGTATTGCGTCAAGAGGCATGGCAACACGATAAATGCTGCGCAATAGGCAAAGCGGTTATGGTGAGATATGATTTTATCGCCAAATCAAAGCAAGCGCTTAGCATGGACGAAAAATCATCACTTAACGAGCATATTTACCAAGGTAGTTAACCTTTCAAAGCTTATATTTAAGCTCATGCTGAGCAGAATGAGTGTAAATAAATAATGGTAGCTGTAAATTTTTATCAAGAAATTTTAACGCAATTAGACTGCGTTAGTAGCTTCAGTTACATGCTATTTATATTACAGATTGTTGCGCCGTTATAACAATAAATGTTACTTCGGTAGTTATACCAATTCCAATAAATAGCTGATCTATTTTACTTGCTAAAACAACCCATTTCTTTGTTGTAAATTTCGAAAAGGGAACAACCATTTACATCAATTTATACCAATCTGCTTATGTATGGGGTCTATTTAACGTTAAGGAAATTACACTAGAACTAGGCAAAAATTTTTGTATCTAGTTGTTCTAAATAAAAAATTTTTAACGACGTTATAGTGCAATTTAATTCGGTAAATTGATCAAATATTTATGCAGGTTGGTATTACGCCTAGAACTGAATTGTTTTTTCGGCGTAAAATTTAGATCACATACTTAATGGAATTGGTATTAGATTGGAGAGTGCGTGTGATATCTATTAGCAATAACCCTCCTTTCCAAGCTATTGTGCTCAGTGATGGTCAAAATTTAATAGTTGAAACTTTGTCGTGTAGTGCAATAGTAAAAAGCATCAAATTCAAACAACAAGAAATGACACTCGGCATAGGTGACCCTTAGCACTACCTTGAAAACCTATTTTATTTAAATATTGTGGCAAAGCGGTACACGAACGGTGTAGTTGAAGGTCGCTTTAGTTTATCGGGGGTACATCATCAGTTAGAGACCAACAAACAGCCTTAGCAAACTATTAGCGCTAAAAATGGCGCACTTAGCTTACGCTTGCGCGTAGTTTTGCTTGTTACCTAACCAGCGCTGAATCAGTGGGTCAACAACCTCAGGGTGTTGCTTAAGCATTTGCTGTGCAATCGGTCTTACTTGGTTGAGTATGTGCTTATCGCGGGTAAGATCGGCAATTTTAAATTCGGCTAAACCCGTTTGTTTTGTACCGAGTACTTCACCTGGGCCACGAATTTCTAAATCGCGCTCTGCTATCACAAACCCATCGTTACTATCGCGTAGTACTCCTAATCGCTTTTGAGCGGTGTGAGACAACGGTGCGTGATATAAAAGCACACAATGCGATGCCGTAGCGCCACGGCCAACGCGTCCACGCAATTGATGCAATTGTGCTAATCCCAAGCGCTCAGGGTTTTCTATAATGATTAAGCTCGCGTTAGGTACATCAACGCCAACCTCAATAACGGTCGTAGCCACTAAAACATGTATATTACCTGCTTTAAACTCGCTCATAATGGCTTGCTTTTCAGCTGATTTCATTCGCCCATGTACTAAACCTACGTTGAGCTCTGGTAGTGCTTCTTTTAACTGCAGTGCACTGTCCTCCGCTGCTTGGCACTGCAGTACTTCAGACTCATCAATAAGTGTACACACCCAATAAACTTGGCGGCCTTGCTCGTTACACGCTAATTTAACGCGGGCAATAATATCGTCTCTGCGAGTATCAGGAAGTGCCACTGTTGTGATTGGCGTACGCCCTGGTGGCAGCTCGTCAATCACAGAGGTTTCTAAGTCGGCATAGGCTGTCATTGCGAGCGTACGTGGAATAGGTGTTGCGGTCATGACTAGTTGGTGAGGATAACAATCACCAAATTTACCTTTTTCACGCAGTGATAAACGCTGGTGGACACCAAAGCGGTGTTGTTCGTCAATAACGATAAGCACTAAGTTATTAAACTTTACTTCATCTTGAAATAAAGCGTGAGTACCTACAATCATTTGCGCCTCACCAGAGGCTATTTTTTCAAGTGTTGCTACGCGCTCTTTGCCCTTTGTTTTACCGCCAAGCCACGCAACTGTTATACCTAGTTGATTAAACCACGTTGTAAAATTAACCCCATGTTGCTCTGATAAAATCTCTGTTGGCGCCATTAAAGCTACTTGAAAGCCCTGGGCAATGGCTGTTAGTGCACTAAGTGCTGCTACTAGGGTTTTACCTGAGCCTACATCGCCTTGTACTAAACGCATCATGGGATACGCGTGTTGCATATCACCTTTAATTTCAGCAACTACGCGGCTTTGTGCATTTGTGGGTGCAAAAGGAAGTTGTTCTAAAAATTGGCTTTCTAATGTATTTACCGGATTTAATGCCACGGCTTTAACTTGTTGCCCTTGCTCTCGCACTTTTAATAAGCTGAGGTTTTGAGCAAGTAACTCTTCAAATACAAGACGTTGCTGAGCAGGGTGAGTTCCTTGCTCTAATGCAGTTACATCAACATCATTAGGTGGGCGGTGCAGTAATAATAAGGCGTCACTTAGTGGCATATTTGATGGCTGCCACTGTGAAGGCAGTAGTTCTTCTACTGAGTATTTATGTAGTAAATCAATAGCCTGTTCGCTTAAAGCTCTAATCGATAGCTGCTTTAAACCTTCGGTTGTTGAATACACGGGGGTTAAGGTCGTGGCTACTGGTTGTTCGTTAGAAGTATCGCTGATGCTGTATTCAGGATGGCTCATTTCAAAGCCAACGCGGCCATGGCGCACTTCACCAAAACAACGTATTATTTTACCAGCGCTAAATGCATTTTTTTGTGCGGCGGTAAAATTAAAAAATCGTAGTGTTAGCCTGCCAGTACCATCATTGATTTGGCAAACAAGCATGCGCCTTTTACCAAACGTAATTTGGCTTGTTTCAATTGTTGCTTCAACGCTTACGTGGCTATGAAGTGACAACTCGCTAATCGCGTATAAGCGAGTGCGATCTTCATAGCGAAGTGGCAAATGAAAAAGCATATCTTGCACAGTTAAAATACCTAGCTTTAACAAACGCTCAGCCATTTTTGGGCCGACCCCTTTGAGCTCTGTAATTGGGTATTGATTTAAGCTAGGTTTAGACAAATTATATCAATCTTATTATTTGTGAGTAGGCTAAGTGTACTTACAGAGCTTTAGTCCATCAAGTATGTTTTAAAGCTTGCCAAAATTGCTCGTCAGCGACTATTTCGCCGTTTTCATCAAGTGCAGGATAAGGTAATTTTTTTTGTTTACATTGCCTTGCGATAATAGGGTGGCAGCCTTCAAAGTAAAGTGGATGTTTAACTTCGGCGCTCAGCATATCTCTATTATATAAACCAGCCAGCTCGCGTTGGCGCTGTGCTTCAAACAATATTAGCGCAGCAGCAACCGAAACATTAAGCGATTGCACCATGCCTTGCATTGGAATAATAATATTTTGATCGGCATATTCTAGGGCTTTTTCTGAGATCCCGGTTTTTTCTTGTCCAACAATAATAGCCGTTGGCTTGGTGTAATCTACTTCTCTAAAATCAACGGCATCTTCTGATAGATGCGTCGCGAGTATTTGTATGTCTGGATTGCGTTCACGCATTGCCACTACGGCATCATCAATATTTCTATGCAGGTGCGTCTCTAGCCAGTTTTTACTGCCACCAGAGGTGTTATTTGTTAGCCATTTTTGTTTTTCAGGCCATACAGCATGTACGTGATGGCAACCAACCGCATCAGCACTTCGTACTATTGCAGATAAGTTATGATGTTTATGCACGTCTTCTAAACACACGGTTAAGTCTGTTTGACGGCGCGAAAGTACGTCTTCGATTCTTTGATAGCGAGTTTGCTGCATGGTTATCCTCTTTTTTCGGCAATTATACGAGATTTTTACAGTTAAGGCATTACCGTACGGCTAATTGGGTTTTGTAGAGAAATAAGTGTTTCTGTTGATTGGATTGCTTCTATTGCCTGTATTTTATTAATCAGCACATCTTGTAAGTGGTCAATGGACTTTGTCATTACCTTTATAAATATACTGTAGTTACCTGTTGTGTAATAAGCCTCTACCACTTCCTCTAATGCTTCTAGCTTTATAAGCGTTTGCGGGTAATCACGTGCGTTATTTAAATTAATACCTATAAAGCAACATACATCGTAGCCTAGCTGTTTAGTATTAATCGTTAATTGCGTTCCTGTAATGATCCCTGCTTGCTTCATTTTTTCAATTCTTACGTGAATTGTCCCTGCGCTTACATTAAATCTTTTTGCTAATTCGGCGTACGCAGTACGGGCATTTGCCATTAACGCATGAAGTATCTGTTTATCGAGATTATCGATTAAATAATTTTCCATTATATTTTTCTCATGAAATTATCGAATATATGGTTTTTATACCACTTAATTAATGGTTTTTATATATTAAAGCTATTTTTGTTATGGGATATTGAATTAATCCTTTAAATCGTTACATTAACCTCATTAAAGGCGCAGGTTAGAGTGCTTTTTATCAATTAAGCAAGTAACAATAACTGGGAATGAGGCCAATTATTATGAGTTCACACTATGTGCAGCAACAGCAGCAAATAAGTAAAGTTAAGCAATTTTTTTCACAGCAGCTAGAGCTGCAATTAGGTCTAGTTGAGGTGCAAGCTCCTATATTGGCTAAAGTAGGCGATGGTACGCAAGATAACTTAAGCGGTCATGAAAACGCAGTTGCTGTAAATGTGAAAGCGATTACAGATAGCCGCTACGAAGTGGTGCATTCACTGGCTAAGTGGAAGCGTAAAACACTGGCAACGTATGGTTTTAGTGTTGGTGAGGGGATTTACACTCAAATGAAGGCTTTGCGCCCAGATGAGGATTCATTAAGTCCTATTCATTCTGTATATGTTGATCAGTGGGATTGGGAAAAAGTAATTAACGAAACCACAGAGCGTTCGCTGGCAACGCTCAAGCAAACTGTTCAATCTATTTATAAAGGGATAAAAGAAACGGAAGCTTTTGTAAGTGAGTCTTATGGTTTAACGCCATTTTTACCAGGCGACATAAAGTTTGTGCACAGTGAAGAGCTACGTAAAATGTATCCTGACTTTAGTGCTAAGCAACG
This sequence comes from Pseudoalteromonas sp. TP27, assembly GCF_056470645.1. Classification (NCBI taxonomy): domain Bacteria; kingdom Pseudomonadati; phylum Pseudomonadota; class Gammaproteobacteria; order Alteromonadales; family Pseudoalteromonadaceae; genus Pseudoalteromonas; species Pseudoalteromonas sp. TP27. The sequence goes on from NZ_JARDAK010000006.1 coordinate 170,733, forward strand.
CGAAAAAGCTATTGCACAAGAATATGGTGCTGTATTTTTAATTGGTATTGGTGGCGCGCTTGGAGATGGTAAAATTCATGATGTAAGAGCCCCAGATTACGATGACTGGTCTACACCAACATGCGATCAATACATGGGTTTAAATGGTGATATTTTAGTATGGAACCCAGTACTTGAAGACGCCTTTGAAATTTCATCAATGGGTATACGTGTAAGTCCTGAGGTTTTAAAAGCGCAGTTAAGTACAACTGGAGATGAAGACCGCTTAGAGTTTGATTGGCATAAAGCGCTACTACAAAGTAAATTTCCGCAAACGATTGGCGGTGGAATAGGGCAGTCGCGGCTAGCTATGCTATTGCTACAAAAGCAGCATATTGGCCAAGTACAAGTGGGTGTATGGCCGCAGCAAACACATGCAGAGGTAAGTGACTTACTATAGTAATAAAACCAAAGTGCTTCTAGCGCTTTGGTTATGACGTTTTAAATTCAATTGCTATTTTATTATTTTCTAATTTAACGGTACATGGCGGATAATTACGGGTTGTTTTAAAAACTTTATTAAATATATGGATTTCTACGCCAGAATGCAGAATATAGTTCGCAGTAAAGCGTGCGTCGTTAAGTAGGTTATGTAAGTCACGCTCTAAATTAGAAAGTTGTTTTTCTAATTGCTCGGATTGTTGGCAATGATGCTGCTGGGTTGCGCCAATTTTATTAATGAGTAAATTCTTTTTTTCTATGTCGGCGACTAAACTTATTTTTTCTAATGCGGCTTGAAGCGTATCTAATTGCTCATCTGTTTTAGCTAAATCTTTAAAGCAACTATCGGTCTTTGCCGTTATTTTAGCAGCTGATACTGCCAAGTTAATTATCATTTTGGCCCCTGATTCATTGCCTATTTCACCAGCAATGAGCATAGTTGCATCAAGTATTTCACCACCGAAAATCTTCCCATTGGGCAGCTCAGATTGACCTACTTGCAATAAGCGCAGAGCTTTCATTACACAGTGGCTTGTTTGGCGGTCAATAAATATGTTATTCGCTTCTAGATAGCTATATTGTGAATGAGAAACGTGAATATCACCCAGTGCAATTAGTTTGCAAGAAAGTGACTTATTATCTGATTGTTGATGGCCAATAATACCTTGTTTAACAGTTATGTTTCCGCCTGCGGTAAGCTCGCCTGATTCTACAGTACCAAATATTGTAATATCACCTTTGGCTTTTACTTTCATACCTGGTTCTATATTGCGGGTGACAATAACACTGCCCTCAAAATCAATATGACCACTTTTTACATTCACATCTGAAATGGTGAAAATATCATCGACACGCATGCCATTGTTTATTTCAACGGGGACCCCAGTAATAGTTGAGACTAACTCAAGCGGGTTTGTTTTTGATATTTCAGTACCATCGCCAGCGACTAGTTGCTTATTTTCTCCAGGTTTTGCGGGCAGTATGTCACCTACTACAGTAAAGCCTTCTTTTCCGGGAGTTGCTGGTTGCTGACGAATAAGTACAGAGCCTGGCTCTACACTTGCCAGCTTGCCAAAATCACGCATATCCACACTGCCATCTTCTTTGAGCTTGGGTGTTTTTAAGCGATCTTTTAAGGTTTCTACTGTTGCAATTAATTTAGTTGCTAAGCCATCACTTGGGAGCCTGCCTTTTGCTAATACTCCTTTAACTACAGAACCCGCTGTGTTCTCAAATTGCTTTTGCAGTAACAGCTCTAAAAATGCTTGTTTATAGCCACGAACAATTCCTGCTTTGATAAGCTGTTTTTTTGCATCTTCTAGGCTTAATAGCTTTCCGCCTTGGGCAAGTGTTAACTCGCCAATAGCCAGCATTTTATCGTCGCTAATAGTTACATTTAAAGTGGCATTGTGTTTTGTTCCTACAATCAGAGTTTGTTGTGTGTTTTCGTTTTTAAAAAAATCATTAATAGCATCATGATTTATTTTACAGTCGCAAAAAGCTGACTTTTCGAGAGCCTCTAAAATAAATGCAGCGCTGGGAGGAATATGTTCTTTTACATCAAGTAAAACATTTCCATTATTTGCAAGCTTAAACACGAGCCAATCCTTTTTTACTACTTAAGTTAAATTTTTTATAAAAACAACTACAGAGTGCTAGAAAATAGTATTTGAGTCAAGAAATGAGAGAGAGTGAATTTTAAGAGGGAAATAAGGCTATAGAGAAGCTCTATAGCCTGTAATACTTAGTTGGTAGAAGGTAGTTCCATTATGCCGTCTATCTCAACTTGCGCACCTTTTGGTAGTGCACGAACACCTAATGCAGCTCTTGCTGGGTAGGGTTGTTTAAAGTATTGGCTCATCACTTCATTTACAGTAGCGAAGTTAGATAAATCAGTAAGGTAGATATTAATTTTTACCAAATCTTGAATTTTCCCACCTGCTTCTTCACAAACCGCAGCGATATTTTTGAATACCTGATGCGTTTGCTCACTAAAGTCTTCTGAAATCATTTCCATCGTTTCTGGCACTAATGGAATTTGACCAGATAAATAAACAGCGGTGCCTACTTTAACTGCTTGGCTGTAAGTGCCAATGGCAGCAGGTGCTTTGTCGGTAGAGATAAATGCTTTATTCATGTGTTTCCTATTTTACTTTTTACGATAGACTTTTTGCACATCAGGCATAACGCGAATGCGGCGCATAATGTTAGCAACGTGGATACGGTTTTTAACGGTAACCCCTAAATCTATCACGTATAAATTACTTTCTTTTTCATCAGTGGTAATTTCTACAATATTGGCTTGGGTTGTAGCAACCACATTGGTTAATTTAGCCAGTGCCCCTTGATGATTAATAATTTCAACTCTCAGAGCTGCAATGTATTCTTTTTCTGGGTTATCGTCCCATTTTACAACTAAGTATTTAGAGCGTTCATTTTCCCAACCGCGAATGTTTTTACATTCTTGGCGGTGAACAGTCAGGCCTTTACCTTGGCTTATATGAGCCGTAATGGCATCGCCGGGTACAGGGCGGCAACACTTAGAGTAATTAACTAGCATGCCTTCAGTACCAATAATGGTTGCTTTAGCTTGGCTTGCTATATCAGTTAAGTCGTCATTGTCATTTTGCAATAAGCGCTTGGCAATTAACATACTCATTAAGTTACCAGAGCCAATCTCTACTAACAACTCAAGTACAGTAGAGAGTTCGTGCTCCTCAAGTACTCTCGCTATATTTTCATCAGCAATACTATCGAGTTTGTTTTCGCCTAGTGCTGAGTCGAGTAAACGACGCCCTAAAAGCATGGCCTCTTCATGATGCTGACTTCTAAGGTAATTACGAACACCTAAACGCGCTTTACCAGTAACAATAAAGTTTAGCCATGTTGCATTAGGATGGGCACCTGAGCTTGTTATTATCTCTATGGTTTGCCCTGTATCCAATGCCCTGTTTAAAGGGTGTGGTTTGCGATTAACGCGAGCACCTACACAGGTGTTGCCTACATCTGTATGTACTGCATAAGCAAAATCGACTGCGGTAGCACCCATTGGTAGCTCAACAATACGACCATCAGGTGTAAATACGTAAATTTCTTCTGGAAATAACTCAGTTTTTACGTTTTCAATAAATTCAAATGATGACCCTGCACTTTGCTGCAGTTCTAATAAGCTTTGCATCCATTGGCGAGCACGTTGCTGCGAAGTATTACCTGCGCCATCACCCGATTTTTTATACATCCAGTGCGCTGCTACACCTTTGTCTGCCATCTGATCCATATCGTGAGTACGAATTTGAATCTCAACAGGTATTCCGTGTGGGCCAACTAATGAAGTATGAAGCGATTGGTAACCGTTTGTTTTTGGTACCGCAATATAATCTTTAAAGCGTGTTTCAATAGGCTTATAAAGACTATGAGCCACACCTAATACGCGATAACACGTATCCATAGAGTCAACGGCTATTCTAAACGCGTAAATATCCATAACTTCGTTAAATAGCAGTTCTTTATTAAGCATCTTTTTATAGATACTATATAAATGTTTTTCACGGCCTGACACAGTCGCTTTAATGCCTGACTCTTCAAGACGTGCTTCTATTTCATGTTGGATATTCGTAATAACTTCTTTGCGATTGCCACGTGCTTTAGCTACTTCAGATTTAAGTGCACGATGACGCATAGGGTATAAAGCTTGAAAACCTAGGTCTTCAAGCTCATTTTTAATATCGTGGATACCTAAACGGTTTGCTATTGGCGCATAAATTTCTAGCGTTTCACGCGCTATTCTGCGGCGCTTATCTGGGCGCAGTGCGCCTAAAGTACGCATGTTGTGTGTTCTATCAGCAAGCTTGATTAAAATAACTCGAATATCCTGAGTCATTGCCATAATCATTTTACGGTAGTTTTCAGCTTGGAATTCTTTTTTATCTTTAAAGCTGAGCTTATCGAGCTTGCTTACACCTTCAACTAGTTCTGCAACAGTTTCGCCAAAAATTTCGGCTAAATCTTGTTGGCTAAAATCAGTATCTTCAATTACATCATGCATTAGCGCGGCCATGAGCGTTTCATGGTCAAGATGCATGCCTGCAAGAATTTGGGTTACTTCTACTGGATGAGTTATGTAAGGTTCGCCACTTGAGCGAGTTTGTCCTTCATGGGCCTCTCGGGCTACCACGTAAGATTTTTGAACCAGCTCTACATCAGCAGCGGGCAAGTATTCTGAAATTTTCTTTTTAAGACCTTCAAAAAGATACATTTACACTCCAATGTTCTTGTGAAGCAAATTAGGTAAGTTACGAATATACGATGAAATGAAAGGATTGCCAACGGCTATAGTAGAAATACTGCGCCGTTGGCTAAATCAGACCGGGAGGTCGATTATTGGTTGCCACCAACAATGGCAGCAACAGCAGCTAATTCTGCTGCTTCTTGGTGTTGTTGTTCTTCACGGTCAATTAAGTCCATTGAAGCGCTATCAACTAAACCTAATTCAATTTCACGTAAAGCAACTACCGTTGGCTTATCGTTTTCAGGGTCTACTAGTGGAGTTTTACCACCAACAGCAATTTGGCGGGCACGACGAGCCGCAACTAAAATTAAGTCAAAACGATTACCAACTGCATCTACTGCATCTTCAACTGTTACGCGGGCCATCACAGCACTCCAAAAATAATTTAAAAGCAAAGGCGTAGTTTACTCCAAGGAGCCACTTTCGCCAATAGCCAGTGTTCAATTTTTATCAGTTTTACTTGCCTAAGCCTAATTTAAGTAGGCTTAAATTATTTAAGTAAGCTATTTAGTAAAACTTGATGACGATCTTCTTGGGCTTTTAGTGTTAAGCGCTGAGCCATTACAATTATTTTTATGTCGGCAAGTGCCGTCTCAAAGTCATCATTAACAATTACAAAGTCGTATTCGTTATAATGTGAGGTTTCAGATTGTGCTTTTGCCATACGAGAGGCAATTACCTCAGCCGAATCTTGGCCACGGTTATTTAAGCGTTGTTCAAGCTCTTCTTTTGAAGGAGGTAGGATAAAAATAGTTTGCACGCTTGGCATAATTTTACGAACTTGCTGGGCACCTTGCCAATCAATATCTAAAAACACATCAATACCGGCATCAAGTTGCGACTCAATAGCCTGCTTTGATGTGCCGTAGTAATTATCAAATACTTGAGCCCATTCAAAAAAATCATCTTTGGCAATAAGCGCTTTAAATTCATCTGTAGATGCAAAGTGATAATGCACGCCATTTTCTTCACCTGGGCGAGGGGCACGAGTTGTATGTGATACAGATACTTTCATATCAGCGTGATTTTTTAATAACGCATTGATTAAGCTTGATTTACCAGCACCAGAAGGAGCTGACAAAATAAATAAATTACCGCGAGTTTGTGCCATGTTTTTCTCTACCTAAAAATAAACAGGCTTGGATTACAAGTAAGCCAAGCCTTTAATTAACTGTATTGTACTTTAATTAGCTCACCTTGCTCAAGTTAGTCGTGCACATGTTAACTGTGGTCAAGTTAGTCGTACCAAATTGGCTTGGTAGTACATTTTAAATAAAATTGAGGTTTAAAATTATCAACAGAACTAGCCGCTAGATATAAGTATTTGATAAGGTGAAGTATCACTCTTTATAGGAACCTTCATGCTCAATAAAACTTTATTTACCGCACAACAAGTAAGAGAAAATGAAGCTTTAGCTGCTAAAAATAGTCATTGTGATTTATTTACCCTAATGCAGCGTGCAGGCGAGGCGGTATATAAGCAATGGCAGTTATTTGATGCACAGCATACATTAGTCATTGTTGGTCACGGTAACAATGCTGGAGACGGTTACGTTGTAGCTAGGCTTATTATGCAGTCAGGTAAAGAGGTAACAGTATGTGCTGCTGAACTCGAAAAAACATTAAAAGGTGATGCAGCAAAAGCGCAGCAGTTATGGATTGAAGCGGGTGGAGTCGTTTCTCACTTTACAAAAGACGCTCTTGATGAGTGCGATATAGTTATTGATGCTCTATTTGGTACTGGCCTTAAAAGTAACGTGCGCGATAATTTTGCGAATATAATAAAAGCTGTAAATAACAGTGATAAGCCCGTAATAAGCATTGATATTCCATCAGGTATTGAGGCTAATACAGGGCAGCCTTTAGGGTGTGCAGTTCAAGCTACTTCAACCGTTACTTTTGTGGGTATTAAGCAAGGGCTGACAACGACGGCAGGTAAACAATATAGCGGTAAGTTAGTATTTGATGACTTAGCAATTGCTGATGCGTTTAGTGGTGTAGCCCAATCATCAGGAACCCTTGTTAATATCAATAGCTTTAAAGGAATAGCCACGCGGGCAATCAATAGCCACAAAGGCAGCCATGGTAAACTTTTATGTGTTGGTGGCAACCAAGGTACTGCAGGTGCAATTAGGCTAAGTAGTGAAGCAGCTCTTAGAGCGGGTGCTGGTATGGTAAGAGTGTATACACACGAAAGCTCAATAACGCCTATTAGTATTGGCAGACCAGAATTGATGGTAAGCAGTAATAACTTACATCAAGCGCTAGAGTGGGCAAGCTGCGTTGTTATTGGCCCAGGACTTGGGCAAGACGAATGGGCACAACAAACATTCGATGAAGTAATGCAATATTGCCAAAACAATAAAATGCCATTGGTTATAGATGCAGATGCTCTTAATTTACTGGCTAAGAAAGCTTCATCATACACGTTAGATCAATGCGTACTTACGCCACATCCCGGCGAAGCTTCTCGACTGCTAAGTGTTACCACCAGCGACATAGAATCAGACCGCTTTAATTACGCGCGCCTTTGCGCCAAGCGTTATAACGCGACTTGCGTATTAAAAGGGGCTGGAACATTAATAGATAATGCTCAGCATACGTGGGTATGTGAAGATGGTAATCCGGCATTGGCAGTTGGCGGAAGTGGCGATGTACTTACCGGTATTATTGGTGCATTACTTGCTCAAGGTTTAACTATTGATGAAGCAGCACGCTATGGTGTAACACTACACGCTAAAGCTGGTGATATAGCAAGTGAGCGAGACGGGCAAAGGGGCATGCTACCCAGCGATTTATTTTCAATTGTCAGAGAGTTAGTTAATAAAGTGACGTGAGTTTAAGCGTTACTTTATCAACTAACTATTAAGCTGTAGTAAATCCCATTTTGTACCATATAAGTCTTCAAAAACCACTACGGTGCCATAGGGTTCTACTCGAGGCTCTTCGGTAAATGTAACGCCTTTTGAAAGCATTAAATTATAATCTCGCCAAAAGTCATTGGTATGCAAAAATAAAAACACGCGACCACCCGTTTGATTACCAATAGCGCTAATTTGTTCGGGTGTTGTAGCTTTAGCAAGCAGTAGACTAGTCCTGCTCGAATTAGTCCCTTTTGAACTAGCCCCGTTTGAATTTGGAGGTGAAATTAACACCCAGCGTTTACCCTCTCCTAAGTTAGTATCCTCTACTAACTCAAAGTTGAGCTTTTGAGTGTAAAACTTAATTGCCTCATCGTAGTCCTTAACAACTAATGCAATGCTGCCGATATGCTGTTGAACGTTAGTCATGTTTGGTTTACTCCGTACTATTTAATAAATGTGCTTTTTATCATATTCAACCTGAACTTTGGTTAAGATATTTACCAAAATATTGAATTATAGTGATATTTAAATTTATTTTCTCTAGCCAGAGGTTTTCAGTGAAAACAAGGCGAACTTACGCGTCACTAGCTGGCCTATTGCAAGTAAATTCAACGCAGTGAGCGCTGAAAATAGCTACTTGAGATAGATTTATTACCCAGAGTTTAGGTTGCTTAGTAAACGATTACGCAGCGTATATGCCCGCAGTATGTAACTTAGTTATAGGTATAAATTAAACAGTATCAATCTGCTTTATAACAAAAAGCAAAACCCAGCTTCGGGCTGGGTCTACTTTAAATCGATTTTTAGCGCTAAGTGTATAAAATGTTTATCTGTGTAATTCACCAGCACGTTCTGGCTGGTAGGTTACTTCTTTTATTTTTACCTTTATTAAGCCGCCACTCGGTTTAGGCCACTCAATTTCGTCGCCTTGGTTTAGCCCAAGTAATGCGCTACCAATGGGTGATAATATCGATATTTTATCGCCACTAGAGTCACTGTTTTTTGGATACACCAAGGTTAACGTAAATTCTTCTTTAGAAGACTCAACAATAAAGTTTACAGTTGAGTTCATCGTCACAACTGACGATGGTATATCTTTAGGTTCGACTATTGTTGCTCGTGCCAGTTCAGCTTCCAATTCTTCTTTATTAGCAAAGCTACCTGCAGGTAGTGATTCCATTAAGTCATACAATCTATCTGCATCGAGTGATGAGATGATTAGTTCAGGTTTTTTATTCATTTTAATATCCTTAATAATTTTTAATAAATAAAATTAACTCTGAGTATGGCTTGGCATGCATTTAAGAAGCAAAGGGATACGCGAAGTCATTTTATTAATTAGCCACACCTGTGGCTTTTATTTTCTTTTTGCCCAATAGCTAAAAACCCAGCCGAAGCTGGGTTTTTATTTGAGCTAGGTACTTAGCAGGTGATGTTTATCACATCATTCCGCCCATACCACCCATTCCGCCCATGCCACCCATATCAGCGCCACCAGCTTCATCTTTCGGGATTTCAGCTACCATTGCTTCAGTAGTGATCATTAGACCCGCAATAGACCCTGCAAACTGTAATGCAGAGCGTGTTACTTTAGTTGGATCTAGGATACCCATTTCAATCATGTCGTTGTATTCGCCAGTTGCTGCGTTGTAACCAAAGTTACCGTCGCCGCCTTTAACTGCGTTAATTACAACTGAAGCTTCGTCGCCAGCGTTAGTTACGATTTGACGAAGTGGCGCTTCCATCGCACGAAGTGCAACTTTAATACCGTGGTTTTGATCTTCGTTGTCGCCAACTAAATCAACCAGCTTGCTAGCTGCACGGACAAGTGCAACACCGCCACCAGGTACTACGCCTTCTTCAACCGCTGCACGAGTTGCATTTAATGCATCTTCAACGCGGTCTTTTTTCTCTTTCATTTCCATTTCAGTAGCAGCACCTACTTTGATAACTGCAACACCGCCAGCTAGTTTAGCCATACGCTCTTGTAGTTTCTCTTTGTCGTAGTCTGATGTTGCTTCTTCGATTTGTGCTTTAATTTGTGAAACACGACCAGTAATACCCGCTTCTTCACCAGCACCATCAATGATTGTTGTATCATCTTTAGTGATAATTACGCGCTTAGCTGTACCTAGGTCTTCAACTGTTGCTTTTTCAAGCTCTAAGCCGATTTCTTCAGAAATTACAGTACCGCCAGTTAATACAGCGATATCTTGTAGCATTGCTTTACGACGGTCGCCAAAACCAGGTGCTTTAACAGCTGATACTTTAACAATACCGCGCATGTTATTAACTACTAATGTAGCTAGTGCTTCGCCTTCAAGGTCTTCTGCGATGATTAGTAGTGGTTTACTTGCTTTAGCAACCGCTTCTAATGTTGGTAATAATTCACGGATGTTAGATATTTTTTTATCTACAAGTAGAATAAATGGATTATCTAGTTCAACAGTGCCTTTTTCTGGGCTGTTGATAAAGTAAGGAGATAAGTAACCACGGTCAAACTGCATGCCTTCAACAACATCTAATTCGTTTTCAAGTGATTGACCTTCTTCTACAGTAATAACACCACTGTTACGGCCTACTTTTTCCATTGCTTGTGCAATGATATCGCCAATCTCTTGATCAGAGTTAGCTGAAATAGTACCTACTTGTGCAATTGCTTTAGTGTCAGAACAAGGAACCGATAACGCTTTAAGCTCTGCAACAGCAGCAATAACTGCTTTGTCGATGCCGCGCTTAAGATCCATTGGGTTCATGCCTGCAGCAACCGCTTTAAGGCCTTCATTAACAATAGACTGTGCAAGTACTGTAGCGGTAGTTGTACCATCGCCGGCTGCATCATTTGCTTTAGATGCAACTTCTTTAACCATTTGTGCGCCCATGTTTTCAAACTTATCTTCAAGTTCGATTTCTTTTGCTACAGATACACCATCTTTAGTGATAACTGGAGAGCCAAATGATTTGTCTAGTACAACGTTACGGCCTTTAGGACCTAGTGTAACTTTTACTGCGTTTGCCAGGATGTTTACGCCAGTTAGCATTTTAGCGCGTGCGTCACCTGCAAAAAGTACTTCTTTTGCTGCCATGTTTTAAATTCCTCTAAATTCTTAAATGTTTATAAACGAAAAGTAGGTTTAGCCTACAATGCCTAAAATATTATCTTCACGCATGATCAGGTACTCTTGACCTTCGATCTTTTCAACTTTTTCAACATATGAGCCAAATAACACAGTGTCACCGGCTTTAACTTCTAACGCTCTCACGTCACCGTTTTTTAAAACGCGACCATTACCTACGGCTACAACTTCTCCGCGAGTTGATTTTTCAGCTGCAGAGCCAGTTAATACAATACCGCCAGCAGATTTTGTTTCTTCTTCTAGACGTTTAACGATTACGCGATCTTGTAAAGGACGAATGTTCATGTTTTTTAGTTCTCCTAACAGTTTCTGAACAGTACAGAAAAAAGCTTTTCTAATTTGCATTCATTAATGGGGGTGGAGTGTAAAATTCCAAGAGAAAAAACGATAAATTTTTAATCTTTTCGCTCATATTCACCATCAATAGTGGTTGGTCGTTCCATTTGCCCTTGATCTCGTTCAGCATGTTGCTGCCCAGCAAACGGCGATGGCCCTTGTTGCATGCCTGCGCTCATTCTAACAGTGGCTTGGCTAGCAAGGCCTGCAGCCAATTTGTTACGAATGGCAGGGGTTAATAATAGTAATCCAAATACGTCTGTCATAATGCCAGGGGTAAGTAATAATACGCCTGCAATTACCACGCATATTCCGGTAAATAATTCTTTGGCTGGCATTTGCCCTTGCGCCATTTGCGCTTGTACGTTTTGCAGCGCACCCATACCTTGTGTTTTAACCATTTTGGCACCTAAAATCGCAGTAATAACAACCAGTGCTATTGTTGCAAATCCGCCAATCACGTCGCTTACTTGAATCAGCAAGGCGATTTCGATAATAGGAATGATGATAAACAACACAAATAAAAATCTAAACATAGCGCTCTCTAAATAATGACACTCAAAAGAGTTGATGAAATATTAATGAGGGTGACGAGGTCTCTTTTCAAGGTTAGGGCATAGGTATCGTCATTTTACTGATATTTTAGCGTCTACACATTGTATCGGCTATCAGATACTATGAAGCTAGACACTGTTAAATAAGTAAAGGTTCACAATGACTACGCAATTTAAAATGATTTTTACGACCTGCAAAGATGAAGCTGAAGCGCGCACTCTTGCAAGGGCGTTAGTAGAAAAAAAACTGGCTGCTTGTGTAAATATTTTACCTAACATGGGCTCTATTTATATGTGGGAAGGCGAAGTGGCAGAAGCAACTGAAGCCAAGCTACTTATAAAAACCAAAGCAGACAAAATGAACGATGTGTTTCTAACAATAAAAGAGTTACATAGCTACGAAGTGCCAGAGATTCAGGTTTTAGAAGTTTCTACGGGAAATTTGGCGTATTTTAATTGGATGGACGAGGTACTGAATTAATGCGTTTTTTCTTTTTATTGTTGGTTACATTATTAACCGTACCTGTAAAGGCTACGACTAATAATGTGCTTGGTGATCTACTTGGGCCTCCTCAACACACTTTTTTACCTGTAGAGCAAGCATTTGTATTTGACTTTGATCAGCAAGGCAGCACCTTGTTTGTAGGTTGGGATATAGCGCCAGACTATTATTTATATAAAAAGAAAATAGAAATCATTGCCAAAGGCGCAAGCATTAAAGTAGGTGACTCTGGTAGTGGCGAAATTATTGAAGATGAGTTTTTTGGTAAAACAGAAGTCTTTTTCAATTCTGCGAGTGTTGTAAGTAAGCTAAGCAATATAACCGAAGGCGCCGTTGTTAAAGTTCGTTATCAGGGCTGTGCAAAAGCAGGGCTTTGTTATCCGCCTGAAGTTATTAGTATTCCGCTAAGTGTAATTAGTGGCGCGCAGGTTAAAAATGTAGATCAAAATAGCGCTACCGATGAAACGGCGTCCGCAGCCAATACGTTTGCAGCACTTAACGAGCCGGCAGGTGAACCTAAAACAAATTCGGATGATGCCGAAAAAGAACTTACTTTTACAGAGCAGCTAGCAAGTCAGAGCTTGATAACTAATTTACTCATATTTTTTGTAGTGGGTGTAGGCCTTGCTTTTACGCCGTGCGTATTTCCTATGTTTCCTATTTTATCGAGCTTAATTGCGGGCCAGCAAAACCTTTCAACTAAAAAAGCCTTTGCACTGTCGTTTGTATATATACAAGGTATGGCAGTTACCTATGCAGCGCTTGGTTTAGTTGTTGCGGCACTTGGTGGGCAGGTGCAGGGGTATTTACAGCATCCATTTGTATTAATCAGCTTTAGTTTATTGTTTGTATTATTGGCTATGTCGATGTTTGGCTGGTACGAAATAAAACTGCCAAGCAGTATGATGAGCAAGTTAACCCAAATAAGTAACAACCAAAAAGGCGGCAACTACGTTGGCGTATTTTTAATGGGCGTGCTTTCGGGCTTAATAGCATCACCTTGTACTACGGCGCCGTTGTCGGCTGCTCTGTTATTTGTAGCGCAAAGTGGCGATTACTTAGTCGGGGGGTTAACACTCTACGTGCTTAGTTTAGGTATGGGCTTACCATTATTATTACTCGGTACATCTGGCGGTAAATTACTACCTAAAGCGGGTGGTTGGATGGAGCAAGTTAAAACCTTGTTTGGTTTTGTGATGCTTGTAGTGCCGCTTATATTACTTGAGCGACTAGTAAGCGCCGACATTATATTATTAATGGCAGGTGTGCTTGCATTAACAACAGCACTTTACTTACATCATTGGCAAAGTAGTCAAACACAAAGCAAGTTAAAAACCGCACTGTGGTTTGCTGCAACGCTACTCGTTATTACAGGCTTTACGTTAACTAAAAACTATTTTTGGCCAGTACAATCTGTACAGGTAAGCTCGCAAAATAATGAGTTTAAAAAGGTGGCTGATTTAGCTGAGCTAAAAAAAGCGGTAGCGAAAGCAAACGATGACGGCCGAATGGTTATGGTCGACTTATATGCTGACTGGTGCGTGGCGTGTAAAGAGTTTGAGCATTACACGTTTCCAGATGCCAAAGTGCAAAGTGAATTTAGCCATTATCAGCTAATTCAAGTTGATTTAACGGACAGTGATAATAAAACAATTGAGCTAATGGAAGAGTACACCGTGTTTGGTTTACCGAGTATTTTGTTTTTTAACACCCAAGGTAAAGAGTTAAGTACACAACGTGTAACCGGCTTTTTAAACGCTGACGATTTTGCTAAACACCTTGCTACAGTGCGGGCCAGCGCACAATAATAGTGCAACACAGCCACTTGGGTATACCGAGTGGCTTTCTAATTTTTGCTCCCTCTTACGTTCCCAGAATAGAGATTGGACCAGTATTTTGCTGCTATTTACATCGAAATCACTATAATAGTTGGTTAACGTGAGAATTTGTTGCTACATTGCTTTTTTTGCTTACTTAAAAGTGAAAAACTAGTCAGTAACCGCTTAACTCATTACTTATAGGATATATCGCGTATTATGGCTGCAAAATTTAACCTTTTGGTTATAAATGGTCCAAATTTAAACATGCTTGGCAAACGTGAACCGGATAAATATGGTTTTCAAACGCTAAGTGAAATTATGAGCGAACTAGCAAGTGCCGCTGATAGTCTAGATGTTGAGTTAGCGCATTTTCAAAGTAATAGTGAGCAAGCCCTCATTGAACGAATACACAGTGCTTGGCAAGCGGTTGATTACATAATAATTAACCCTGCTGCATTTACGCATACAAGCGTTGCATTACGTGATGCATTGCTAAGTGTTGATATTCCGTTTTTTGAAGTGCATTTAAGTAATGTGCACGCACGTGAAGCTTTTCGCCATCATTCGTATTTTTCTGATGTGGCGCAAGGTGTGATATGTGGATTAGGTGCAATGGGTTATCACGCTGCATTAAATGCCGCTGTGAGCCGGTTGCAAAACGCAATTTAATTTAAATTAACACACAAACAACTAACAGGCGGGTCGTGTAATGGATATTCGCAAGATAAAGAAGCTTATCGAATTAGTAGAAGAATCAGGTATTGCTGAACTAGAAATCACTGAAGGTGAAGAATCAGTACGTATTAATCGTAACAACATGAGCGCAGGCCCAGGTTACCCGCAATTTGCTCCACAGCAATATGCACCGGCGCCAGCAGCACCAGTTGCAGCGGCTCCTGTAGCAGTTGAAGCGGTAGCACCAGCAGAACCTACTGGTCATCAAGTTAAATCACCAATGGTTGGTTCTTTTTACTCTGCGGCTTCTCCAGAAGCGCCAGCATATGTAGAAGTTGGTCAACAAGTTAAAGTTGGCGACACGCTTTGTATTATCGAAGCTATGAAAATGATGAACCAAATTGAATCAGATAAAGCCGGCACAGTAAGAGCTATCTTAGCTGAAAATGGCGAGCCAATAGAATTTGATCAACCTCTATTCATCATTGAATAATAGCGTAACCTAAAAGGCCAACTCTAATGTTAGATAAAGTAGTCATTGCAAACCGAGGTGAAATTGCACTTCGTATATTGCGCGCCTGCAAAGAGCTTGGGATCAAAACGGTTGCTGTGCATTCAACGGCAGATCGCGATCTTAAGCATGTATTGCTTGCAGATGAAACCATCTGTATTGGTAGACCATCAGCAACTGAAAGTTATTTAGATATTCCGCGCATTATTGCTGCGGCTGAAATAACTGACGCTGTAGCGATTCATCCAGGTTACGGTTTCCTTGCAGAAAACGCTGATTTTGCTGACCAAGTTGAGCAAAGTGGTTTTGTATTTATCGGTCCTCGTGGCGACACTATTCGTCTTATGGGCGATAAAGTATCTGCTATCGCAGCAATGCGTAAAGCAGGCGTTCCATGTGTACCAGGCTCAGACGGCCCGGTATCAGATGATAAAGAACGCAACATGCAAATCGCTAAGCGTATCGGTTACCCGGTAATCATCAAAGCCGCTGGTGGCGGTGGTGGTCGTGGTATGCGTGTTGTTCGCAGCGAAGCTGAACTTATTGATTCAATAGCATTAACACAGCAAGAAGCTAAGCAGTTCTTTGGTAATAGCATGGTTTACATGGAAAAATTCCTAGAAAACCCACGCCATATCGAAGTTCAAGTATTAGCTGACGGCCAAGGTAATGCAGTACATTTAGGTGAACGAGATTGTTCTATGCAACGTCGTCACCAAAAAGTAGTTGAAGAAGCGCCAGCACCAGGAATTACTGCTGAAACGCGTAAATTCATTGGCGAGCGCTGTACACGTGCATGTATCGAAATTGGATACCGCGGTGCAGGTACGTTTGAGTTTTTATACGAAAACGGCGAGTTTTACTTCATCGAAATGAATACGCGTATTCAGGTTGAACACCCTGTAACTGAAATGGTTACTGGTATCGATTTAGTAAAAGAGCAATTAAAAATTGCAGCGGGCCAGCCTTTATCATTCACTCAAGACGACGTTGTTATTCGTGGTCATGCTATTGAGTGTCGTATTAATGCTGAGGATCCTGAAACGTTTATTCCTTCACCGGGTAAAATTACACGTTTCCATCCTGCTGGTGGTTTAGGTATTCGTTGGGACAGCCATATTTACGCTGACTATACGGTTCCACCACATTACGATTCAATGATTGGTAAGTTAATTACTTACGGTGAAAACCGTGACGTAGCTATTGCCCGCGCGCGCAATGCACTTAACGAGCTAGTAATTGACGGAATTAAAACTAATACTCCTTTGCATAAAAGAATTCTTGCGGATGAAAACTTCAAAAATGGTGGTACTAACATCCACTATCTTGAGAAGAAATTAGGATTATAATTCGAGCCTAAAAAGGCGCTTAATCAGATCGATCTGGTTTGAGCAATTAAAAATCCGATATCAGGTGACTGATATCGGATTTTTATGTAATTAGCGTCAAATTTAATCTCTTAAATTAATTAAATCTTATTCCGGATTGGCATTATAAAGTAGTTAACATTAGCCCTTTTTGACCTAAAGAGCTCACCTCATCAGTGAGCTCTTTTTTGCTTATTGTGTAGCTTGTTGTAAGTGCTCATACAGCCAATCTTTTAACTCTGATCGGTCGTGTTTTAAGAGATGCATTTGCTCGTCGCTAATTGGCGCATCTTTAAGTTCTAACATTCTAATTTCTTTGTCTAGCTTATCGTACTTATCTGCTTTTTTTGCAAACTCAGTATCGCTTTCATTTAGCTTGGCAATGGTATTTAAATACTCTGGAAAGTCATTTGTGAGTGAGTGGTCTTCGCCTAACATATTTGCTCCTTAGTAGGATATAAATGAGTTGTTTAAGTGAATTACTGCCTTCATATAATACACTGGGGTTTAAACAATCATAAATCAACCATGGCAACTTAAATTGATATAGCACAACAGCTAGATTTTTACGGTCGACTTTGTAGTTCGTTTCTTTATAATCTTTATGTTCCTTTTAAAGACTGTTGATTAACTTGCGCAATATATATTGACTTTACACTTACTAGATGAGGAAACCTCATTTATGTAGGCTAATTAATAGTGGTAGAATGCAGTGCTTAGCACCACTTGTGTGAAGTAGTGGTCAATAATTTAGAAGGTTTGTTGTGTAATGCTGTTAATGATCGATAACTACGATTCGTTTACTTACAACTTAGTGCAATATTTTCAGCGATTAGATCAAGACGTGTTAGTAAAACGTAATGACGAGCTAAGCATTGCACAAATAAAGCAGTTAAATCCGCAACACATCGTGTTATCGCCGGGGCCATGCACGCCTAACGAAGCGGGTATTTCGTTAAATGTTGTTGATCAACTAAAAGGGCAGTATCCTATTTTAGGGATTTGCTTGGGGCATCAAACTATTGCGCAAGCCTTAGGAGGGGATGTAATTCGTGCTAAAAAAGTAATGCACGGTAAAACATCTCCTATAATGCATACTAATAAAGGGGTGTTTAAAGGCTTAGCTAACCCGTTAACAGTGTGTCGTTATCATTCTTTAGTGGTTAAAGCACAAACTCTGCCTAAAGAGCTTGAGGTAACTGCATGGACTCAAACTGAGCAAGGCGAGTTTGACGAAATTATGGGGTTGTTACACAAAGATCTCGCTATCGAAGGTGTACAGTTTCATCCCGAAGCTATTTTAACTGATCAAGGCTTAGATCTGCTTGATAACTTTTTAACTCGCTTCTAATGTTATAATACACAACGCATTTAATTAATGGATGTTATGACTGAACTTGTAGCCCAGCAGCGCACTGCCAAAATACTAAGCCAACGAGCTCATGACTTATTGCTTGGGCATAGCTTTGCGCACCAGCAAATTGGTTTCATTCATACATTAGATATAGATTACGGCGAACCCATGAAGCAGCGCACCTTACTTCAGGTTGAAGTGGCTGCACAGAATAAACGCCAGCAAAGCAGTACTGCACATCATAAGTACCGCGCTCAAGCGAGTGAGCAATTACACAAAGCAATTGAAACTGCTATATATAAGCAGCTCGAAGATATAGATGGCGTAATTCATAGCACCATAGGTATTGAAGATGGCATTGCCAATATACTCGACATATTAGCTGTAAAGTCGGCGTCCGTAGGGCGTTTAGAACCATTGGTTAACGATATAGGCTGGTTGGGTAGAGAGTTAGTAACGCTCGTTAATTTACCTTACTACCGTAATCAGCGTAGTAAAAACACATCTGTAAAAGTAGATAAACCGTCGCTAGCCCTTCGTTATATTGGCCTTGATAACTTACAGCTAGTTATACCTACATTTGCCGTACGTCATTGGATGCCACATAGCACCGAACCATTTTCACTTTTAAAACGCCGGCTACGTGACAGTGCAATGGCAAATGCAATTGCCGCGCAAAAAATTGCACAAATTAATAATGTGAATGACGTACATGCGTTCACCCTCGGTATGCTTTTAGATGTAGGGCGAGTTGCATTAGTGCGCTTGTACTTAAAAACGTTTGAGCAAGTATGGCAACGCAAAGTACAACTAGCCCGAAATGAAAACCAAAAAAACTTACACACCGCATTATTAGAACTAAAGCCCGATCCGCTATTTTTAACCACGTTGCTTTGTAATAAATCGATAGAAGTAAGCGCGAAAGTAATAGATAAAATGGCTTTTAAATATTTACCGTTTAAAGGTGTAATGCAGCAGTTAGTAAATGGGG
Organism: Pseudoalteromonas sp. TP27; assembly: GCF_056470645.1. Classification (NCBI taxonomy): domain Bacteria; kingdom Pseudomonadati; phylum Pseudomonadota; class Gammaproteobacteria; order Alteromonadales; family Pseudoalteromonadaceae; genus Pseudoalteromonas; species Pseudoalteromonas sp. TP27. Next base: position 189,612 of record NZ_JARDAK010000006.1, read on the forward strand.
TAGATAAAGGCGATACATTACTACCGTTAACAGAAGTAATGCTAAAAGCACGTTGTTACTCTCAGTATCTTAATTTAAAAGAGCATCAACTTATTGAGCCTGACGAAACTCTAAGCTGGTTTTCGTACTTTAAGTTCACTAAAACGGAACTAAAAACCCTCCAATCGAGTAATTTTACCAATTTAGCTATTCAAATTGACTAAAAATCTGAATTTTTTGTTAATTTTTTTGCGACTAACCATTCATCCTCACTCTATTGTTATATTGCATATTTGCCGATTAAAGCGTGCGCGCCTTGGTGCTCATGCGGTTAGTTGTCTAAAAAGAAGCATAAATAGCTATGCAAATAGTTATTCACTATCTATGAAATAATATCTTTAGCCCTTTATTTTAAAGGGATACATGAAAGTTTTTAACGAGACAGATATAAGTAATTCTGAAATAATGTGCGTCTGAAAATTGAACCACAAAGCAATTTTGCGCAATTATCAGGTTACTGATCTTGCCTATAATGTTGGTTACAAATATTAACCAAACACCTATTTTGATGTTTTGTGTTGCTCACAATTAAGAGGAAATAAAATGACAGTCAATCGCGAATTATTTGATCAAGTAATGGTACCTAACTATGCACCTTCAAGCGTAATCCCAGTTCGAGGTGAAGGCTCTCGTGTATGGGATCAAGAAGGTCGAGAGTTTATCGACTTTGCTGGTGGTATTGCTGTTAACTGTCTTGGCCATTGCCATCCTGCACTAGTAGGCGCATTAAAAGAGCAAGGCGAAAAAATCTGGCATCTATCAAATGTAATGACCAATGAGCCGGCACTTCGCCTAGCTAAAAAAATGGTTGATGCTACATTTGCTGAAAAAGTTTACTTTGCCAACTCAGGCGCAGAGGCAAACGAAGCAGCGCTTAAATTAGCGCGTCGTTTTGCGCTTGATAAGTTTGGCGCAGAAAAATCACAAATCATCGCGTTCAACAAAGGTTTCCACGGTCGTACATTCTTTACCGTAACTGTTGGCGGCCAAGCGGCTTACTCAGATGGTTTTGGTCCTAAGCCTGGCGACATTGTACATTGTGATTACAACGACCTAGCTGCTTTTGAAGCACTTATTAGCGACAATACATGTGCCGTAATGATGGAACCACTTCAAGGCGAAGGCGGAATCATTTCACCAACTGATGAGTTTGCTCAAGGCGTTCGCGATTTATGTACTAAACACAACGCACTGCTTATTTTTGATGAAGTACAAACAGGTGTTGGCCGTACTGGCGATTTATACGCATACCAAGGCTTAAACGTAGTACCTGATATTTTAACTACCGCTAAAGCACTTGGCGGCGGTTTCCCAATTGGCGCTATGATCACAACAACTGAGATTGCACAGCACCTTAAAGTAGGTACTCATGGTTCTACTTATGGCGGTAACCCATTAGCGTGTGCTGTTGCAGAAGCTGCATTTGATACAGTAAATACACCTGAAGTACTTGCTGGCGTAAAAGCTAAAGCAGCATTATTTACTGAGCTACTTAATGCAGTTAACGAAAAATACAACGTATTTAGTGAAATTCGTGGCCAAGGTTTATTAATTGGTGCGGTAGTAAACGAGCAATACAAAGGTCGTGCAAAAGAGTTTTTAGTGGCTGGTACCGAGCAAGGTCTTATGTCATTAGTTGCTGGCGCAGACGTAGTACGTTTCACTCCATCTTTAGTAATTCCTGAAGCGGACATTCGCGAAGGTATGGCACGCTTTGAAAAAGCAGTAGCAAGCGTAGTAAACGCATAAGCTACCTAAGCCAACCAATTAAGGGCAAGCACTGCTTGCCCTGCAATTCCTATTTACCGTTATTTATAAGGGAGCAAGCGGACTCATGATGATCCTTCGCCCAATCCAGCAAAATGATTATTCAGCATTACTGAAAATTGCCCACGAATCTGGGCATGGTTTTACGTCTTTGCCTTTAAACGAAGAGCTATTACAAAAAAAGATCGACCATTCAGTAAGCTCTTTTGCTAAACAAACGTCACAACCTGGTGACGAGGGCTACCTGTTTGTTCTTGAAGATAGCGAAACCGGTGAAGTTGTAGGTACATCTGCAATTGAAGCTGCGGTAGGGCTTGATGATGCATTTTATCATTATCACTTAAGTAAAGTGATTCACTCTTCACGTACATTAGACGTATATAAAGCCGTTGATATTTTAACGCTATGTAACGACTACACAGGTGCGACAGAGCTTTGCACATTGTTTTTAAAAGATGGCTATCGTAAAAATTGTAACGGTAAGCTACTTTCAAAAGCGCGTTTTATGTTTATAAAACAGCATCAAGAGCGCTTTGCACAAACAGTAATCGCAGAAATGCGTGGTGTGTCTGACGAAAACGGCAGCAGCCCTTTTTGGCAGTGGCTTGAAGAGCACTTTTTCTCAATGGATTTTCCAACAGCTGATTACCTAACAGGTATTGGCCAAAAGGTTTTCATTGCCGAACTAATGCCTAAATACCCAATTTACGTAAACTTGCTAAGTAAAGATGCGCAAGCCGTAATAGGTAAAGTACACGACAACACACGCCCAGCAATTGAATTATTAAAAAGCGAAGGCTTTACGTTTAATGGCTACGTAGATATTTTTGACGGCGGCCCAACGGTTGAAGCAAAAGTAGATAACATTGCAACTATTCGTAATGCTAATGACTTTAACGTTGAAATTGGCGAAATGACTGGCGACACCATGGTGTTACTAGCAAACGAAAAGCTTAATGACTTTAGAGCAACCGTTACACCAATGACATTCGACGAGCGCGCAAAAAGCCTTATTTTATCGCAAGAAATAGCAGATGCATTGCATTTGCAAGCTGGCGATATTGTTAGTGCAACCACGATTTAATTTAGGAGAAAGTATATGACTCATCCTGCACAATTTATAAATGGTCAATGGTCAGCAGGCCAAGGCACAGAATTTAATTCAGTAAACCCTGCAAATAACGACGTTATTTGGCAGGCTTCATCAGCCACTGCGGCGCAAGTAGATACCGCAGTAAATTCAGCGCGCGAAGCGTTTTATGCATGGGCTGATAAAAGCTTTACTGAGCGCTTGGAAATAATTAAAGCTTTCGCTGCGCAATTAAAAGAAAACAGCGAAGAGCTAGCCGTAACTATCGCACAAGAAACAGGTAAGCCACTGTGGGAAACTCGCACAGAAGCGGGTGCTATGGTTGGTAAAATTGCCATTTCTGAAAAAGCATTTTTAGAGCGTACTGGCGACGTAGAAAACGCAATGCCACTTGGCCGTGCAATGATCCGTCATAAGCCACATGGTGTTGTAGCTGTATTTGGTCCGTATAACTTTCCGGGTCACTTACCTAATGGCCACATTGTGCCAGCGCTTTTAGCAGGTAACACAGTGGTATTTAAACCGTCTGAGCTTACTCCTAAAGTGGCAGAGCTTACGCTTAAGTTATGGGAAAAAGCAGGTTTACCAGCAGGTGTTATTAACCTAGTTCAAGGTGAAGTAGAAACGGGCAAAGCCCTTGCTGCTCACAAAGGTATTGATGGCTTGTTCTTCACGGGTTCTTCGCGTACTGGTCATATTTTACATGAACAGTTTGCAGGCCAACCTGGTAAAATTTTAGCATTAGAAATGGGTGGTAATAACCCACTTATTATTACTGACGTTGAAGATACGAAAGCTGTTGTACACGATATTATTCAATCAGCGTTTATTTCAAGTGGCCAGCGTTGTACGTGTGCACGTAAACTGTTTTTACCAACAGGTAGCAAAGGCGATGTGATACTTGAGCGTTTAATCACAGCAACTAAAGCGATTAAAGTAGGTAACTATGACGATGCAGACCAGCCATTTATGGGCTCTATGATCTCATCAGCTGCAGCAGCAGGCATGGTTAAAGCGCAAAACGAGCTTGTTGAGCTTGGCGGTGAAGTATTAGTAGAACTTGAGCACACAGCTAATACTGGCTTTGTAACACCAGGTATTATTGAGTGTACAAATATTAGTGACTTCCCAGACGAAGAGCATTTTGGGCCACTTTTAAAAGTATTCCGCTTTGACGACTTTGATCAAGCCATTGATAAAGCAAACGATACAACCTTTGGTTTATCGGCTGGTTTATTAAGTGATAGTGCAGCAGATTACGACCACTTTTTACGTCGTATTCGTGCAGGTATTGTTAACTGGAATCGTCCAATTACTGGCGCATCAAGCGCAGCACCATTTGGTGGTATTGGCGCATCGGGCAATCACAGAGCAAGCGCGTATTACGCAGCCGATTACTGTGCATACCCTGTAGCTTCAGTAGAGCTTGAAAAAGTAGCGATGCCAGCAACATTAAGCCCAGGCTTAAAAATAGATTAAGCAGTACTTAATCACTACAAAAGCAGCTTCGGCTGCTTTTTTTGTATTGCTATCGTGCAAAGCTAGCAATCAGCAGCGCTTTCTGCTTAAATCAAAATAATTAATTATACAAAGGTGGTATAAATATGGTTTTAGATAGGCAAGGGTACGATGATTTGATCATGTATCTAACTCAAAATTTAGCATTGTTTGAGAAGCCAGGCGAAATAAAACCAGGTGCCCCAACAGTAATGGAATTAATCGAAGACGTTATTGCACAAAATGTGATACTTATTTGCGAGCAGCACACAAATCTCAACACAGAGCAGCGTAGTCAAATTGTACGCGAAGTTGACGGCATAGTTTACGATTTAGAAGAAGTCCTCAGTAGCATCACCTCACAGCCTGTCACAGTAGAGCAACACGCCTTTATAGACGAATTTGCAGGTTTAGTAAAAAACCTCTTTGATAGCGCTTTAACGCAACAATCTTAGTCATTTTATAGCCCTGCGTTGCATTTTCATTTGCAACTACGGCTAACTTGCTTACAATCAAGAAAATATTTTTTGAGATATAACAATGCAAGCAAATGTAAAATGGGTTGAAGGCGATACATTCATTGGTCGTTCTAATTCTAACCACAATGTTGTGTTTGATGGCGGCAGCGATAGTGCAGCACCAAGCCCAATGGAAATGGTTTTAATGTCAGTTGGCTGTTGCTCATCAGTCGATGTGGTTAGTATTTTAAAAAAAGCTAAACAAGATTTTTCTGATGTACAGGTGCAACTAAGTGCAGAGCGCGCCGAAACAGCCCCACGCGTGTTTACCAAAATTAACTTACACTTTGTTGTTAAAGGCAATAATGTGTCTGAAAAACACCTTGCACGTGCAGTTTCACTCTCTGCTGAAAAGTATTGCTCGGTTGCATTAATGCTTGATAAAACAGTAGAAATTACGCATAGCCACGAAGTTGTGCAAGAACAAGCAAAATAACGCTTTTTCCACGAGGAAAATTCGTATAAAATCCGCGAACTTTTCATTCTGCAGGTGCAGAACCCACTAATTTATAGGTTGGTTTATTATGAACAAACCCTTCGATAAACTTAAACTTCATGGCTTTAACAATTTAACCAAAAGTTTAAGCTTTAGTATTTATGATATTTGTTACGCAAAGACCGAGCAACAACGTAAAGAATATATTGAATATATCGATGAGCAGTACAGTGCAGATAGACTAACCGACATTTTAGGTGAAGTTGTTGATATTATTGGTGCTAACATTTTAAATGTAGCGCGCCAAGATTATGAACCGCAAGGCGCAAGTGTCACTATTTTGGTTTCAGAAGAACCAGTAGAAGAGCAGCAAAATTACGATGCTGACGAAGCACCAGGCCCATTACCTGATTCAGTTGTTGCGCACCTAGATAAAAGCCACATTTGTGTACACACATACCCTGAAGCTCACCCTGATGATGGTATTTGTACATTCCGTGCTGATATTGAAGTGTCTACGTGTGGCATTATTTCGCCACTTAAAGCGTTAAACTTCTTAATTCATAGCCTTGAGTCAGATGTAGTAACTATTGATTACCGTGTTCGTGGTTTTACCCGCGACATAAACGGTGTTAAACACTACATTGATCACGCGATTAGCTCGATTCAAAACTTCATGACAGAAGATACAAAAGAAGCGTACCAAATGATGGACGTGAACGTGTATCAAGAAAACCTGTTTCACACCAAAATGATGTTAAAAGAAACCGATTTAAACACGTACCTATTCGGTATTTCGACAGCAGACTTATCAGAGGGCGAAGAAGAACAAATTCGCTCAAAACTGACTCGCGAAATGCAAGAAATATTCTATGGCCGTAACCTGCCAGATACAGAATAATAGCAACGAATTAAATTAAAAATGGCGCTCAGTGAGCGCCATTTTTTTATGTCTAAAAAAGCCCAACTAATTAGCTTAGCTGGGCTTTTTACTTATTAACAAAAGGCTACTTGAGCATGCCGTATAAAAGTGCAAACACAGCAAGTGAGCCAACCGCTAGTATAAATAGCGTGCTTAAGCGGTTACGGTATTTGTAAAGTGCAGGTACTTTATAAACCGCAATCATTGGCATAATAAATAAAATCATCGCAATGATAGGGCCCGATAACTGATCCATCATATCTAAAATACTTGGGTTTTTAACAGCACAAAACCAAATAGCTAAAAACATGATTAACACACCAATTTTATCGGCAGCTTTTGCGCTTAAACTTGTTTGCTTAGTTACTAAACCTGTAAAGCTTTCGCGTGCCCCTAAAAAGTGCCCCAAAAACGACGATGTAATAGCAATAAAGGCAACAAGCGGCCCTAGTGTGGCAATAAACGAGTTATCAGTAATATTAGCAAGGTAGGATAAAACCGATACGTTAGCCGCTTTAGCTGCTGCCATTTGCTCGCCTGTAAGCGACAGCACGCAAGAGAACACAAATAACAGTACAAAGGTAATAAGTAGCAAGCTAGTGCGCTTTAAAATCGCCTCAGACTTACGTGTAGCTTGTTCGCCGTAATGACCGCGTTGCACGTTTGCAAAGCTAGAAATAGCCGCTGCGTGGCTAAACGAAAACACAATTATAGGAATCGACAACCACAGCGTTTTACCAAAACTACCCATTTCAGGCACTGTCATATCTGGCATCTGCCAGCTAGGGATTAAATAAAGTGATAAAAACAACAATATGCCCACAAGCGGATAAACTAAAATAGCAAAGGCACGTAGCATCAAGCGCTCGCCGCCCATCATTAAGCTAATCATACCTGCAACTAATACGCCCGAAAGTAGCACGCGAGAAGGTGATTCCATACCCATTTGATTAACCATAAAACTATCAACAGTATTGGTTAGACCCACACCGTAAATAAGCAAAATTGGGAATATAGATAAAAAGTACAACAAGGAAATTAACCGGCCCGCAGTCACACCAAAGTGTTCTTCAACTACGTCGGTAAAATCGGCATTTTTATTTTTTGACGACAGTACAAAACGTGCTAGTCCACGATGCGCACAAAAGGTCATTGGGAACGCTAAACACGCCATAATAATTAACGGCCAAAAACCGCCAATGCCAATGTTAATAGGCAAAAATAAAATACCCGCACCAACGGCGGTACCAAATAAACTTAATGCCCACTGCGTATCGTGCAGGTTCCATTTAGTTTTTGTGCTTGAGTTTGTGTGTGTGTTTGTTGATGCATTTGAAAGCGTTGCATCTTGAGATGTTGTCATGTGTGTGTGCTCATCCATTATTTAAATAATAACTGCGCCGAAGGGTATAGTTTTTAGAGACATTTTTCATGTTTTGAGGGTGTTTGTAGACTAATTAATTAGACCCAATTGCAGGACAAGTGTCATGAATACTAAACAGCGGTGTAAAAGTGAGCAAACCCCATAAATGGCAACACCACATTACAATTTACTGTAGGTTGGGTAGAGCGAAGCGAAACCCAACACGCCACGCCAGCAGCAAAGCCAAGATAGGCGATTTCCATAACGTAAAAATAAGGGAAGGTCATTTTTATTGGTTTTCATTTAAAAATCAAAATCTGCTCCCAAAAGCTGTTAAGTAGAAGCCATCGATCGGAACTTCATAAGAGATTTTTCTTAAACTCCGTTATACTTCCTGCAATTGAATATGCCAAACGAAGTAAATAGGCCGCTAACTGCAATGAGCAAAAAAATCCTTTTCCATACTACTTTTGCGCACGAAACCAGTAAAACATGGGTTGTATTTGTCCATGGAGCAGGTGGTAGTTCGGCAATCTGGTTTCGTCAGCTTAAAGCCTATAAAAAAGAATATAATGTGTTGTTGCTAGATCTTCGTGGTCACGGTAAATCGAGTAACTTAGTAAAACACTTTGTTGATAATAATTATTCGTTTAATAATGTCTCAAAAGATATTATTGACGTGTTAGATCATAACAATATCACCAGCGCACACTTTGTTGGTATTTCATTGGGCACAATTATTATTCGAAACATTGCTGAAATAGCGCCGCAATATGTTTCTAGCATGGTGCTAGGTGGAGCGGTTACTCGTTTTAATACTCGCAGTAATACATTGGTTTATTTAGGTAATACTTTTAAACACTTCTTGCCTTATATGTGGCTGTATCGCTTATTTGCTTTTATTATGATGCCTAAAAAGCGTCATAAAGAGTCTCGACTTTTGTTTGTTCGTGAAGCAAAGCGCTTGTGCCAAAAAGAGTTTATAAAATGGTTTAAATTAGCCATGGACGTAAACCCCTTAATGCAATATTTCAAAGAAAAAGACATTGATATACCCATTCTGTACATTATGGGCAAAGAAGATCATATGTTCCTTGGCCCTGTTAAAGAAATGGTTAAGCGTCATAAAAACAGCGTACTGCAAACTATTCACCATTGTGGCCATGTCTGTAATGTAGAACGCCCCGACGTATTCAATCAGCACTCGCTTGCTTTTATCGCCCAGCAAAATCGTTAAGGGTTGTTGCTTTTAAAAAGCGTTCAATTAATGGCGAGTCCTAAAAACTTATAATAGCGATCATTAGTAAATAGAATCAGGTTATTTTATTTTTTTTGTCTTAAACTAAAAACATAGCCTTACTGTATGTCACAACTTTTTACACATAGTAAAATACTTCACTTAAATATAATTTTATAATTGGCAATCACTTACACAGTTTGCTACTAATAGATGTTCACAAAATAAGAACAGGCAAGTTAACTATAAGGGTGTAATTTGAGCAAATTACTAGAGTGCAGGGAAGTTTGTAAGAATATTTTTAGTTTTAATGTCATTACTACTTAATGGGTGTTCTCCAATTTGGGAGGAGCAACCTTATGAAGTGTATTACATTAGCGGCATTAAAAAGTTAGGTTACAGCCTTGGCCAGGGCGCATATATTGGGCGACTCGATGAACCAATAAATATTAAATCTAACGAAAAATATATTTTGGCTTATGCTTGTCCGCATAAAATTTGTGCTTTTACTATATTGATAAAACCAAAGATAACAAGTTTGCTGAACACAACGAGTTTGTTTATGGGCCATACACAAAAGCTCAATTTGCAGCGATAGTCAAAGAGTTAGGGTTACCGACTATAAATTCCAACGCTAACAACGCAATTTAATAAAGGTTAAAAACTTTACTTAGATTTTCACGGGGTGCAACACTTCTAAATTTAGTAATTAAAACGCCCTCTAGGGTTTATAAATACAGAACTTAAAGAAAAAGTAGTACAGGAAAGTGAGTATGAATAAGATAAAAGTCATTGTTATATTATTCGGCATAATATGGTTTGTGTTTGGAGCCGCTTTTTTTATAGGTTTTGAGTCATTAAAAAAGCTGTTGTTCTGCGTGTTTGTATTTTCTTTCTGTTATAGATATATATATGCATTTATTTTAAAAAGGAGTCTTTATGCACCATATACCGGTGAGGAAATTCCTCCTACTGAAGATAATTTATTAAAGCGGCTTTTTATGCTGATTATAGCTATCGGTGTGTGTAGCTATTTTACTTTCTTTATTTCTTAAAAAAATATATTTACTCATAGCCTTTATGTTTGGGAGATCAATAAATGGCACTTTTATCGATTTCAGTAGGCGTTGCGTTTTTTGCAGTTGCTATTATTTGGTTTGGCTTTAGCGCTATATTCGGCCAAATGGAAAATTCAGATTTTGCATATAGCTTTATACTGGGTATGTTCCCTGCGTTTATTGGCTTGGTTTTAATAGTGCCTAGTACGCTTTACCGAACTGTTTTTGTATTTGCCCAAAAGCCTGAGCAAACCCTAAAAGAAAAGGTTATTTTATCGCTTGGTTTGTTTATAACTTTGCTGTGCTTTAGTGCGCTTATTAAGTTAACTTTTACATAATAAATGACTTAAGCATTCCTAAGTATTTGTCTTTATGCTCACTGAGCAACTTTAATCGTTAAAGCTATCACTTGCCTTTCTGACAACTGATAGCTAACCACTTAAAACTGCCCTTACTCTTCTATCGCACTCACCACAAAATACGGGTTTAAGTATTCATCTTTGGTATTGTAAATAAGCGCTCTGCCATCAAGTTGGGTCACTTTAGCACCGGCTATTTCGGCAATAGCATGGCCTGCACCTGTATCCCATTCGCAGGTTGGACCTAAGCGCGGGTAAATATCGGCACTGCCCTCAGCAACTAAACACAGCTTTAGAGAGCTGCCTTTAGACACCATTTCAACATCGTCAAAGCGTTTTACAAACTCGGCTAAATCGGGTGATGGATGCGAGCGACTGCCAACAACACGTATTAACCCTTTGTTAGGTTTAGTCGTTACTTTAAGCTCAATTCGCTCATCGCCTTTATCTTTAAAAGCACCAATGGCTTCGGCGGCTAAGTACGATACGCCAAGGGCTGGTGCATCGACTACGGCTAAAATAGGAATACCATTTTTAATTAGGGCGATGTTTACGGTAAATTCACCGTTCTTTTTAATAAATTCTTTAGTGCCGTCGATTGGGTCAACTAACCAGTAGCTTTTCCACGTTTGGCGTACATCCCAGCTTATGTCGGCGTTTTCTTCACTGAGTATTGGAATGTCGGGTGTGAGCTGTTGAAGCCCTGCCACAATCAGTTTATGAGCTGCTAAATCGGCGTCGGTTACGGGGCTTTCGTCGGCTTTGTACTCAACGTTAAAATCCTTTTCGTAAATTCCCATTATTGCTTGGCCTGCTTTGCGGGCAAGGATTAGGGTTTCTTCTAGCAGTTCGGTTTGATTCATGGGGTTAACCTATATTATGTGCTTTTGTTTTAGATACGTTATCAGTTGTGTAACCGATTGGTCTAGGGTGTTTTTACTTGTATCTAAAATTATTTCTGGATTGTTTGGCACTTCGTAGCTTGAATCGATACCCGTGAAGTGTTTTATTTCTCCTGCACGGGCTTTTTTGTATAAGCCTTTTGGATCGCGGCTTTCGCATACATCCAGTGGGGTATCGATAAATACTTCAATAAATTCGCCGTCGTCTACTAGGCTGCGCACCATGTCGCGCTCTGCTCTAAAGGGCGATATAAACGCAGTAAGTACTAACAAGCCAGCGTCGGTCATTAGCTTTGCGGTTTCGCCTACGCGGCGTATGTTTTCAATGCGGTCTTCGTCGCTAAAGCCTAGGTCTTTACACAAACCGTGGCGTACGTTGTCGCCATCGAGCAGGTAAGTGTGCGTACCTTGCTGATTAAGCGCGGCTTCTAGTGCGTTTGCTACGGTACTTTTGCCAGAGCCTGAAAAGCCGGTAAACCATAAAATAGCGGGCTTATGTTTTTTTTGCTCACTACGCTGTGCTTTTGTAGTTGCGTAGTTATGCCAAACTATATTTTCATCCATAGTGAATGTCTCTTATACTGTAAGCGCAGGTATTAAAACGGAAATACCAGCGGGATCAAGGTTAATACCGTGATTGAATAAATAATAGAAAGGGGTAAGCCCATCACTATGTAATCTTTTAAGCGATAGTTACCCGCGCTATAAACCATTAAATTAGTTTGATATCCGAATGGCGATATAAAGCTGGCTGATGCGCCAAAGGCAACTGCCATAATAAACGGTAGCGGATCAACATTAAAACCAACTGCGAGTGAGTAAGCAACAGGGAATGACAAGGCAGCAGCTGCGTTATTAGTAATAAGCTCGGTAAATAATACGGTCATTAAAAATATGGCAATAAATGCGCCGTACGGGCCAAAGTCGCCAAGTACCATAAATAGGGCGCTGGATATTTGCCCGGCAAGTCCGGTGCCTATCATTAACTTGGCAAGGCCAATAGCGCTACCTACAACTACGAGTAACTCGATAGGAAAACGGCGTTTTACTTCGTTAAGTTTTATGGTGCCACTGAGCATTAAGCCAATCAGTAATACTAATAAGCCTTTAACCAGCGGCACTATGCCAACAATGCTTAAACCCAGTACTGCGGCAAAGCTTAGTAGCACAATATTTGATTGCTTAGGTGCAAGGTGGGCTTGTAAGTCAAACCCTGAAATATATACAAATTCGCGCTTTAAATTAGGCAAAGTGTAAAAGTTTTTGCCTGGTGCGAGTATTAGTGAGTCGCCAGCTTGTAATTGCACTTGCCCAAGGCCGCCTTGTAAGCGGTCGTGCCCACGGCGAATGGCAATAACGGCTGCATGAAACTGCTCTCTAAAGCGGGCTTCTTTTACGGTTTTGCCAATAAATTTTGAAGACTGACTTACGACTACTTCTACTAAGTGTTCTATGTCTTTTTGATGATTCTCGTGCACTACTTTTAGGCCGTCGAAACGGGTAAGTAATGGCACCGATTTTATGTCACCTACAAAAAGCAGCACGTCATCTTTTTGAATAATTTGCTGCGGGGTGACTGCGCAAATACGGCTGCCATCGCGAATGATTTCAGCAAGGAATAAGTCTTTTAAATCACGTAGGCCGTTTTCTTCAACGGTACGCCCTATTAATTTTGAGTTTGCTTGTACTTTGCCTTCTAGGTAAAAAGGCACGACTTCTTGGTCACTTTTACCGTTGTCGGGTAAGTATTTAAGCATTACTAAAATGGTAATTAGGCCTACGCTTAGCGCGCCTAAACCGACTAAGGTAAAATCAAAAAAGCCCAGCGGTTTCATGCCGGCATCAACGGCAAAACCATTGACGATTAAGTTGGTTGATGTACCAATAAGCGTAATAGTGCCGCCCAAAATAGCAGTGTACGACAGCGGTAATAATAGCTTTGAAGGGGAGTGATTAGGGTTGTCTTTTATCGCGGTAATAAGCGATGCAACAACAGCGGTATTATTAGTAAAAGACGATAAAAAGGCGGTTGATAACCCCAGTTTTGTTACCGATTTTACTAAACTACCTTTAGATAGCGATTGCGCTAACTTTTGAATTAGGGTGGTTTTTTCTATTGCGGTCGACACTAACACCAATAGTACTAAGGTGATAAGCGACGGGTTAGCATAATTAATTAACATGCTTTCAAGATCGATTAGCCCTGCTAAGTAGCTGGTGCCAATGGCACTTACAAATAACCATGCTGGATTAATACGGGTGCCAAAAAGGCACCCGACTAAGGTAAGCATAATGCCTGTTAAAACGAGCTGTTCTACCATGCTTTTAAATTCCTAACAGGCTAAAGTTAACTTATAACTTAGAAATATCAAGCGCTTGCCAATGCGGAAAGTGCTTGCGTACTAAGCTGTTAAATTCAACTTCAAATTCGCTAAAGTTACTTTGCTGTGCTTGGCTTTGCAGTACTTGTTCAATCATGCCCGCAGCAACCGTTAGGTTTGATAAGCGATCGATTAGTATAAACGAGCCTGTTTCGTGATTGCTGTGGTACTCGTCTGCCAAAATAGTTTCGGTTAGTTCAAGCGTTACAATCGCAATTTCGTTTAACTGCAGTGAGTCGCTAGTGCCGTGCTCAAGCGTGTTTACATCAATTGTGTAATCAATTTTTGTAACAATAGCTGAGGTATTTTTGCTGCCTAGTTTTAGGTTATAGCTTTTACCTAATACTAATGGCGACTCATGCATCCATACAATTTTAGCTTGCAGCTGGTTAGTAACAACAGCCGTTGAGTTTGCAGGTACTATTACGTCGCCTCGGCTAATATCAATTTCGTTATTTAGAGTAACGGTAATTGCTTGGCCTGCTTGTGCGCTGTCTAGGTTGCCATCAAAGGTAACAATTTCTTTAATGCTTGATGTTTTACCCGACGGTAATACTTTTATTGCATCGCCTACATGTAACTTGCCTGATGTAAGTGTGCCCTGAAAACCACGGAAGTTTAAGTTAGGGCGAACTACATATTGCACTGGTAGGCGCGCTTCAAAGCCTGTATCTGTTTCGGCTGCTGGCGAATCTTCTAGTAATTCAAGTAGCGGCTTGTCGGTGTAATACGGTGTATGTGCAGAGCGCGTTACTACGTTGTCGCCTTTAAGCGCCGACATAGGCACAAACTTAATATTTGATACGTTAAGTTGCTCAGCAAATTTAAGGTAATCGGCCTTAATTTTTTCATACACGGTTTCGTCAAAATCAACGATATCCATTTTATTAATCGCAACAACAAACTGCTTAATGCCCAGCGAGTCACAAATAAAGCTGTGGCGCTTGGTTTGTACCTGCACGCCGTAACGCGCATCAACCAAAATAATAGCCACATCGCTTGTTGATGCGCCTGTTACCATGTTGCGCGTGTATTGCTCGTGCCCAGGTGTGTCGGCAATAATAAATTTACGCTTAGCCGTTGAAAAATAACGGTACGCTACGTCAATGGTAATGCCTTGCTCACGCTCAGCTTGTAGGCCATCAACTAGTAATGCAAGGTCAAGATCTTCTCCTGCGTTACCTACTTTTTCGTTATCTTTATGAAGGGCAGCAAGCTGATCTTCATAAATTTGGTGGCTGTCATGCAGTAAGCGGCCAATCAATGTCGATTTACCGTCATCTACGCTGCCACACGTAAGCATGCGCAATAAGCTTTTGTCTTGTTGGCGTGCTAGGTAGGCGTCTATGCCTATTTCTTTTACTTCGTTAAATGTATCGTTATTTTGGCTAGACATTAAAAATACCCCTCACGTTTTTTCTTCTCCATTGAGCCGGCTGAATCATGATCAATAACACGACCTTCACGTTCAGATGATGTAGATAGCAGCATTTCTTCAATAATTTCGGTTAAAGTACTTGCTGTTGACTCAACTGCACCGGTAAGTGGGTAGCAGCCTAATGTACGAAAACGTACAGATTTCATTTGCGGTACTTCACCTTCATTCAGTGGCATACGCTCATCGTCAACCATAATTAGGGTGCCGTCACGGTCAACAACAGGGCGCTCTTTTGCTAGGTAAAGCGGAACCATGTCGATGTTTTCTTGGTAAATGTATTGCCAAATATCAAGCTCAGTCCAGTTAGATAACGGGAAAACACGAATGCTTTCGCCCGGATTAACTTGGCTGTTATAGGTGTTCCAAAGCTCAGGACGTTGGTTTTTAGGGTCCCAACGGTGGTGTTTATCGCGGAACGAGTAAACACGTTCTTTTGCGCGTGACTTTTCTTCGTCGCGGCGTGCGCCACCAAATGCTGCATCAAAACCATATTTGTTAAGTGCTTGCTTTAAGCCTTGGGTTTTCATTATGTCGGTATGTTTACCCGAGCCATGCGTAAACGGGCCTACACCCATTTCAATGCCTTCTGGATTTTTGTGTACCAGTAGGTCAAAGCCGTATTCTTTAGCTATACGGTCGCGAAACTCAATCATTTCACGAAACTTCCAATTGGTGTCTACGTGTAATAACGGAAACGGAATTTTTGCAGGGTAAAATGCTTTACGCGCTAAGTGCAAAAGTACCGACGAATCTTTACCAATAGAGTAAAGCATTACTGGGTTCTCAAACTCAGCGGCGACTTCGCGCATGATTTTGATACTTTCAGCTTCAAGTTGCTGAAGGTGAGTTAAAGCCATTGTTAGTCGTCCTACTAAAATGATTAAAAGTTACAAATTTAAAATTCGGTTATGTATTTGATACATCTGTTAGCGGCTGTGCAAAGCTGCTTGTTTGTTCGTTTTTCCCAAACCACGCTAATTGTGAGTGTAGGGCAGCTACTTCTCCAATAATAAGTAGCGCAGGCGATATAATGCTGTTGCGCTGGATTAAGTCGGCAAGTTCGCCTAGTTGGCCTGTTACTACACGCTGATTTTTGCGTGTGCCGTTTTCGATAATAGCGACTGGTGTGTCGGCTTTACGGCCATGTTTTAAAAGCTCGCTTTGTATGTGCGGCGATTTAATAACGCCCATGTAAATAGCAAGCGTTTGATTTGCTTTTGCCAGCGATTGCCAATCAAGTTCTTGGCCGTCTTTTTTACAGTGGCCAGTTACAAATTGAATGGCTTGTGCATGGTCACGGTGTGTAAGCGGAATACCCGCATACGCACAACAACCTGCAGCGGCGGTAATACCCGGTACAATTTGATAATTTACGTTATTAGCAGCCAGTACTTGTACTTCTTCGCCACCACGACCATAAATAAACGGATCACCACCTTTAATGCGGCATACTTTTTTGCCTTGTTTAGCAAGGTCGACCAACATTTGGTTGGTGTCGTCTTGAACAACGCTATGATCGCCTAAACGTTTGCCTACACAAATAAGGTCTGCATCTCGGCGTACTAGTTCCATAATTTCGTCAGACACTAAAAAGTCGTATACAACCACATCGGCTTGTTGCATAAGTTGCAGTGCTTTAAGTGTTAAAAGCTCTGGATCGCCAGGGCCTGCACCTACTACATATACTTCGCCTTCAGGTTCTGCTTTAGCATCTAGCATTTGTTCTAGCTGTTGCTGTGCGGCTTGAGTATCGCCGGTTTGCACTTTACTCACGACAGATGAGTCGAATACGCCTTCCCAAAATTGGCGGCGGTCTGAAAAATGTTTAAAGCGTTTTTTTACTTTGTCTCTAAAGCCACCGACAAGTGTTGCAAGTGGGCCAATATGATGCGGAATAAGGGTTTCGAGCTTTTCGCGCAAGCGACGTGCAAGCACTGGCGCTGTGCCTGCGCTTGATATAGCAATAGTGATTGGGTCGCGGTCAACAATAGATGGAAATATAAACGTACATTTAGGTTGGTCATCAACCACGTTTACAAATACATTGCGAGCATTGGCAAGTTCAAATACGTTGTTGTTTACTTCATCGCGGTCGGTTGCTGCAATAACAAGCATTTTTCCATCGAGATGCGACTCATCAAAATAAGCATCAATAAGCGTTACTTCATTATTATGTGCATGCTCTTTTAGTTCGTCGCAAAACCAAGGTGCTACCAAAGTTACACTGGCACGCGCTTTTAAAAACGCGCGACATTTGCGTAATGCGACCTCTCCACCGCCAACAACCAATACTGGTTTGTTGTCGAGTTTGGTAAAGATAGGTAAATACTGCACGTTAATAAGACCCCTAAACAAATTCAAATATAAGAAAACGCTTTATTCTGATAAGCAGAATATAGCGGCTATCAATAAGTAAAAAATAATTAAAACCAAGTTGATATAACCAAAAGTTATAATAAGTGGGCTTTTTAGGCCTAAGAGTTAGTTAACAAGGGATTACGACGAGTTACAAGTGAAATAACAAGCTTATAGTGTTTGGCTATGAGTTATAGCGAGTTTGGTTTAATTTGTTAATATGGGCATATCAAATTTTGTACTTATACCAATTGCATTAAATTAGTGATCTATTATAGCGACGAGAAAATAGCTCAATAACAAGGCTAAAATTATGATACATAGTTGTTCTATATAAATAATTTTTAACGTAGTTAGTGAGTTATTTAATACGCTAAAATGATTATGTTTTTAATAAAATTGGTATTACATAAGCAACGGAGCTCTAATGACACAACACCAAAAAGATGCCGCATTAGCAGTCGCACTGATGGATTTAACAAGCTTAAACACTAGCGATACCACCAAAAGCATTCAAGCGCTTGTTGATAGTATAAACCCGACGCTAGGCACGCCTGCTGCCGTATGTGTTTATAGTGACTTTGTTGATGATGCTAAAATAGCACTCGCAGCACGTGAGCTTAACCACGTAAAAGTTGCAACGGTCACTAACTTTCCAACGGGTGATGCACCACTGAGTGATGTAATTAACGAAACACTTATTGCAATAGAGCGCGGCGCTGACGAAATTGACCTTGTTATTCCTTACAAAAAACTCATAGCGGGCGATGCTCAAACGGTACTTAGCTATGTAAGCGAAAGTAAAAAAGCGTGTGGGTCTCGTGCCCAGCTAAAAGTAATAATAGAAAGCGGCGAGCTTAAAACTGAAGCACTCATAACTCAGGCCACGGAGCTTGCAATTAAAGGCGGTGCTGATTTTGTAAAAACGAGTACGGGTAAGGTTGCTATAAATGCCACACTTGAATCAACAAAAATTATACTAACAGCCATTAAAAACTCAGATAAACGTGTGGGCTTTAAAGCTGCCGGTGGTGTTAAAACCGTTGCCGATGCCAGTGATTATTTAGCGTTAGCACGCACGATGATGGGTGACGGCTACTTGCATGAAAATACATTTAGGTTTGGTGCCTCGAGCCTGTTAAGCGATGTTTATACAATATTAAAAAGTAATTAAAGGATAAATAATGAGAGCAAGAAACTCAGGGACACAAGCATTGTTTAACAACCTATTTAAAGGTGCATTGGTTGTGGGAGTTATCGGTTTTGGATTAACTGCATGCACTAACCCAAGCACACCGGCAGGTGAAGAAGGCTATGTATTCGAAAAACCACGTGTATTTGGAGAAGGTGGTTATCAAGGAACAATGAAGGGCCCATCTAATTACGGTATGTCGTTACTGCGAAATGAAGTAGTAAATATAGATATGCGCCCTAATACCTATACTGAAACTTTTAGAATTTTAGCTAATGATGATTTAAACATTAAGTTTGATTTTCATGCTGTTATTGCTATTGAAAGTGGCTCAGTTAAAACCGTAGTCGAGCAGTACGGTGCCGAAAATTGGTATAAACGTTTTGTACGTGAAACATTTAGAACGTATGTACGTGACACTGTGCAAAAATACGATAGTGGTGAACTTAAAACAAATCGTGAAAAAATAGCTAAAGAGGTCACTCTGCGTTTGCAAAATTACCTCTCTACAACGCCATTTAAGCTTGCAAATGTTGTAGTAGGCAACATAAATTATCCTGACATTGTTGCTAATGCAGTTGAGAAAAAGCTAGCAGCTCAGCAGTTGTTATCGGAAAAAGAAACACAAAAAGAGATTGCCAAAAAAGATGCTGAAATTAGGGTGGAGGAGGCTAAAGGGATTGCTCAGGCGCAAAAAATTATTAATGCAACGCTAACCGCTAATTATATCCAGCATGAAGCGATAAATGCACAAATAAAAATGGCTGAGTCACCTAACCATACAACAGTGTATATTCCTGTAGGTAACAACGGGGTGCCGTTAGTAAAAGGGGCTAATTAAGCCTATGAACTTGGGCAGCTAAATTATAGCTACCCAAGTGACTGTTACTAAAATGCTTTAAACATACTACCTAAGCTATCAAGGCCAGATTTATTACTTTTAGCAATACACTCGGAGTCATCTAAAGACTTCTTAGTGGCAGCATCAGCAAGCCCTGTTACTGCGAGCTTATTCTCTTGTTGATATTCTCGAAGTGCGATGACTGTTTTACGGTCGTATTCTACGTCTTGCGTTTCAAACTCTTCATAGTTAGGCTGGTGTCTTAAATAACCTAAGCACATTAAATTTAAACGTGACATGGCTAGGTCAAGCTTTTCATAGTGAGGCATTCTATGATTTGGTACCTCTATATTATCAACGGGTTTGCTCACTGCTTTTGCTTTACTTACTTTTAGTGGCGGTGGAGCAGTGTATCCCGATGCTAATGTGTTATTGCTATTGTAGCGGTAGTAAGTATCAGGAATTTTTGTTTCTAGGAATTCAACTGCTTTGATAATAACTTCACGAAGGGCTTTTTCCTTAGGGGTATCAGACCATCCACTAATATTACCGCCAACAAGTGCGCCACCAAAGTTGGTTGCGGCTCCAGTAAAGTCAAAATCTTTACTGCCACCTTCAACACTTGTTGCAGCTAAAATGCGTGATGTGCGTGTATCTATGAGGCGTAGGTCAATCGCCATATGAGAGCCTGAGAAACCAGCGGATACAGAGCTAAATACATCACCCATAAAGCCGCCACTGCCAACACTTGCACCAGAGCTATCGTCATCAAATTCAGTTACCGCTGCAATAACGACTATTTCAGCGCCTTCAATCTCACCATAAGCGGCACCCGATGATGCACTAACGCGGCCTGAGGCTGCTAGGTCTTGTTCTGATAAAACAGTATCAAGCGCTTGGCGCTCTAAAACAATAAAGCGATTTGTTGATACCAGCGCTGTAGTTAATTGATCAGCCATACCGTCGCCTATTTCTTTACGCCACCATTTTGAGTTGTTTGATTTGTCGGTAAAGCGTGAAACAGCAATACGCGCTTTAGGCCCGTTGTATTGTTGTTGTGTAGCGGCATTTATGTCTTGTGAATTTTGACCTGACGTAACATTTGTGGAGGTGCTTTGACAAGCGCTCAGAGTGGTAGTTAATAGTGCCGTTAATAATAGTTTTTGTGGTGCTTTTAACATATGACTGTCCTTAATTAATATGCACAAGGGAAATGTAGTGCATTTCCCTTAATATGTAAATTCATGTTAATTTAGTTAAATCAGTAGGTTAATAATAGTACTGGTGCGAAATGTTTAGTCACATAGGCGAAATTTATCAGGATTGTTCGCGAAACTGTTTTGGGGACATATTATATTTTGCTTTAAAGCACCGGGCAAAGTAGCTTTGTGAATTAAAGCCAACTTGCTGTGCTACTAGACCAATTGCAAGCTCACTATTTTTTAAAAGCTCTTGTGCAAATTCTAAACGAATATTTCGAATGTAATCGCTTGGTGTTAGGTTGTACAAGGCTTTCATTTTTAATTGTAAAGCGCGAGGGCTAAGGTAGAGCGCGGCTGCAAATTCTTCTACGCTAAATGCTTCGTCTTGGTAATGCTCTTTTACTGTCGTTTTTACACGCTCGGTAAATACATAATCTTTACTTTGCGCCATTTGTGGGTCGAGCTGGGTTGTTTGTGATAAAGCAGGTAGTTGTTGTTTTAAATGTTGATTAAGTACTTCTCTAATCGTTAATAACCCTTGAACACGGCTGAGTAACAGCTGCGGCTCAAAAGGTTTACTCAAATAGTCATCAGCAAGTAAGTCTAGGCCCTTTAATTTACTATGTGTATCTGCCTTTGCTGAAAGTAATAACACCGGAATATGGCTAATAGCCGCGTCGCTGCGCAGTGCTTTAATAAACTGATAGCCATCCATAACAGGCATCATTACATCACTTATTACCAAGTCAGGCATTTCGTTTTTACATAAAGCTAAACCTAGCTCTCCGTTAGCTGCACTTATACACGTGAAGCTACTAATAAATAGTGAAGTTATTAAATCACGCATTTCATCGTTGTCTTCAATAATAAGAATCTTATTACTTTTTACTGCACATAAATTATTGTTTTTAGACACAGCAAGAGCAGTAAGGTTAGAGATTTCGTCTATTTGAGTTGTTGGGAGTGAAACAGTAAAACAACTTCCTTTGTTTAATTCACTTTTAAGTTCAATAGTTCCTTCATATTGCTCAACTAGCTGCTTCACCAGCGCTAAGCCAATACCGCTACCACTTTGATTACTCGTATCTATGCGTGTAAAACGCTGGAAAACGATGTCGATATGCTTGGTATCTATACCAATACCTGTATCTGTGACGGTTATAACTAATGTGTGCTTGTGGCTCGATAGTTGAAGTAATACGTTGCCATCATTTTGTGTATATTTTTGTGCATTACTTAATAAGTTACTGATAATTGAAAGCGTATGGCTTTGCTCCAAAGCAAGGTACGTATCGCTATGTGTTAAGTCTAAAGTTTCAAACGTAATTTTTTTCTGCTCAAACAGGGGGGCAAAGTCTTCTATTAATTGTTTAATGAGGGGTTTTATAGCATAAGGTGTTACGTATTTTACCGATACACTAGGGCGGTTGCTTAATTGTAAAAGTTGGTTTATTTGATCCAACAGCTTGTAGCTATTTCGCTGAATCATTGCAAGTTTTTGCTGTGTATCTGGGTCCTTATGCGCGCTTTGCAAGCTCTCAAGTGGTGCTAATATTAGACTCAATGGTGTTTTAAGTTCATGGCTAACATTATCTAAAAGCTGAGTTTTTAAGTCGCTGAGCTCTCTCTCTTTTAAGCTTGCTTGCTCTGCAACTTTAGCGCTATACCTTGCTGCTATAATTAACCACATTATAAATAATACGATAATGACATAACTGACATAGGCAATATTGCTCTTCCACCAAGGTGGAGTAACGGTAAGATCAACCATTTTTTTATTATTACTCCATTGGCCATATTGGTCTTTAACTTTCACGATGAGACTATAATTTCCAGCTGGAAGTTGAGAGTAGCTAACCTGTCGTTGGTTTTTGCTGGCATATAAAAACTGTTTATCCAACCCCGCTAATTTATAAGCATATTGATATTGAAATGGGGGCTCTGCACTATTTAAAGCTGAAAATTTAAAGCCGATAACACCGTCTTCTTCTTTAAAAAATAGTTGATCTGCATAGCTTATAAGCTTAGCTGTTTGGGCATTTTTGCGTGTGTATTTCTGTATTGAGGTTGACTGGTTATAAATAAGTAAATCTGTGATAACGGGTTCTGGGGGGGGAGATGATAAGGCAAGCTTTAGCGGGTCAAATTGATTAAATCCATTGATACCACCAAAAAATAATTCGCCGTCATCGGCTTGAAACGCGGCACCTAAAATAAATGAAGTATGCTGTATGCCGCTAGCTGGTAGAAAATGCTGCATTTTTTGGGTTTGAGGAGCGTAACGAGTTAATCCCTGATTACTGCTTAGCCACAAGTAACCGCTACTATCTTGTTTAATCGCAAAAATATTGTCATTAAGTAAGCCATCAAACTCTGTAATTTTTATTACTTTGTTTGTTTGGATATTTAACTTATTGAGCCCGCCAAAAGTACCTACCCATAAAGTGTTTTCGTCTTGTAAGTGCAAGGATGTAACCATGTCATGCGTTAAGCTGTTTGGCTTTTTAAGATCGCTTCGATAATGAGTAAATGTTTCATCATCTAAAGAAAATTTATTTAGTCCTGCACGGGTTCCAACCCATATAACATTATTATAATTGTCGTGAGTAATACTAAAAACAGTATTATTTGAGATGCTATTTTTATCTGCATTATATTTAAAGTGTGTTACTTGTAATGTGTTTGGGTTAAATCGCGTCAATCCTTTGTTGCTACCTAGCCATAAGTTACCACTTTGGTCGCCCTCTATTGCATAAATACGATTACTGCTGAGCTGATGACTCTTGACAGTAAAAGCCGAAAAAGTATCATCCGCTGAATTGTAAAGCAGTAAACCGCCTCCGTACGTACCTACCCATACGCGTTTATCTGCATCTTCATAAAGGCTAAATATATTGTTATTAGTTAAGCCAGTATTACGGTTTTCATCGGTTTTATACCGTTTAAATCCCGTGTCAGTTTGTTTGTTAAGTCCGTCGCGTGTACCAACCCAAAGTAAGTTGTTACTGTCTTTGAGTATTGCCCTTACAAAGTCACTGGAAATAGAGCGCAGGTTATTTTCTCGATGCTTTTGATGACCAAACTGAGCCTGTCTTTTATCATAGCGATGCAACCCATAGCCATCCGTACCAATCCAAATTATCCCCAGAGGGTCTTGATAAAGAGATAACAAATGATTACTGGCTAACCCATGTTTTAAATCAGCAGAATGAATGATTTGTTGAAATTGCTGCCCAAACAAGGTTTTTGTAGGCTGGTGGTAAAGACCATTGCCATACGTACTTATCCATAGGTTTTGTTCAGCATCGAGAAGTATATCGGTTACCCAAATATTTTTGAGTTGCTCAAAGTGACTAAATGCAAGTGTGTTTGGATCAAACATACTCAACCCTTCTTTACCACCAACAATCAATTTACCATTTGGCGCCTTTGTTAATTGCCAAAGCTGTTTAGGGCTATTGGGTATGTGTTTAAATACGCCCGTTTTGGCGTCAAATTTTATGAGGCCGTTGTTGCTGGCCAACCAAATATTATTTTGTTGATCAAAAGTAATATCTTTAAAAATGATATCTACTTGGTTTTGGGTGGGGTAAGTAAATAACTTCGTGGTATTTTTACTTGTATTAAACCGCGTGAGTTGGCCTTTATCATGGGCAATCCATAATACTTGTGGTGAATTGGAAGTAATTGATGAGATGCGTTCATTAGCAATAGATGGAATTGAGTGCTTGTTATAGACACTAAATTGCCCTGTTTCAGTATTAAGTATGTTTAGCCCATTGCTTGCAGTTGCAAGCCAAATTTTGCCGTTTGCTATATTCACACAATCTGTAATCCAATTTCCGGAAATACTGGGGTGTGAGGGGTTAAACTTATAATGCTTAAATTCATACCCGTCAAATCGGTTTAGGCCGCCTTGTGTTGCAAACCAATGAAACCCTTTATCGTCAGTTGTACTGCAGGTAATTGAATTTTGTGATAACCCTTGTTCGTTTGTATATGTATCTAAGTAGAGTGGGAGGGCAAGCGAGCTAATATGAAATAATAATAAGAAGCTTATAATTTTATACGTTATGATTGTTTTTATTGCTCTCACAGATATCCTATCTATTGTGGCTCCCTCTAATCTAGACAATCATAAACTGATTTTTAATTAAAGTTAAGATTGTTTTTTTAATGCAATATCGAGATTTTGCATTGTGGGTACCTTTTAGGCTTGTGTAAATGATTTGCGTAAGTATAATAGGCATCCACTTTGCAGGGGCGTAGTTCCAATTGGTAGAACAGCGGTCTCCAAAACCGATGGTTGGGAGTTCGAATCTCTCCGCCCCTGCCAGTTTTACTTGTTAGTTGAGTAGTCTGAGATTAAAAACCGGTTTAAATTAAGTCTGTTTTTAAGTTTAGATTTTAATGGATTAACCCTGCCGTAGTGTAGGGTTGTTGTGTCTGTAGTTAAGGTAATAATATTATGAGCACGAATGTAGAAACACCATCAAGTGCGATGGAGTCAGTAAAGTGGTTAGTAGCAATCGCGCTACTTGCAGGCGCAGTTGTTGGTAATCATATGTATGCAGATCAATCTGTATTACTACGTGCTATCGGCGTTGTTGTTGCAATAGCGGCTGGATTAGCAATTGCCTCGCAAACATTTAAGGGACGTAACTTTCTTGCTTTCGCAAAAGAAGCTCGAATTGAAGTACGCAAAGTTATTTGGCCAACGCGCCAAGAAACTACCCACACGACATTAATTGTAATGGTTGCAACAGTGATTATGGCACTTATCCTTTGGGGATTAGATGGCATTTTATTCCGCGCTGTAGGCTTTTTAACTGGATTGGAGATCTGATCCCATGTCGGATGAGAACGAGAACAAAGAAATTAAGTTACGTTGGTATGTAGTACAAGCCTTTTCTGGTTATGAAAAGCGTGTAGCTCAAACGTTAACTGAACACATTAAAATCGAAGGTCTTGAATCGAGCTTTGGTGAAATATTAGTACCAACTGAAGAAGTTGTTGAGATGCGCGCTGGTCAAAAGCGTAAATCTGAGCGTAAATTCTTCCCAGGTTATGTACTAGTACAAATGGATATGAATGACGCAAGCTGGCACTTAGTGAACAGCACTGAACGCGTAATGGGCTTTATTGGTGGTACGTCTGATCGTCCTGCTCCAATTAGTCCTAAAGAAGCAGAACGTATTCTTAATCGCCTACAAGAAAATGCTGAAGCACCTAAACCTGCTACATTATTTGAACCAGGTGAAGTTGTACGCGTTACTGATGGACCATTTGCAGATTTCAGTGGTGTAGTTGAAGAAGTTGACTACGAAAAAAGCCGCGTAAAAGTATCTGTACTTATTTTTGGTCGTTCTACGCCAGTTGAGCTTGAATTCGGTCAAGTTGAGCAAGATAGGTAATTGATCAAAAAAGCTTCGCTGATTTTTATTTAAATTTTAGTATGAAGCTTGAAAAAGGCCGCTGATTAACTTATAATCAGCGGCCTTTTTGTATTAAGGTAAAAATTTATTTTTACTGTGCAAAAAGTACGAAACCAATTTTTAAACTGGGAAGCCGTTAGAGTACGCGTCCTCGCGCGCACAAGGCTGAGACCCACCAAATGAGGTATTTATAATGGCTAAAAAAGTTGAAGCTCTAATCAAGCTACAAGTTGCCGCTGGTATGGCTAATCCTAGTCCTCCAGTAGGTCCTGCACTAGGTCAACACGGTGTAAACATCATGGAATTCTGTAAAGCGTTTAACGCACGTACAGAGTCTATCGAAAAAGGCGCTCCAGTTCCTGTAGTGATCTCTGTTTACGGTGACCGTTCATTTACGTTCGACATGAAAACGCCACCTGCTGCTTACTTACTTAAGAAAGCTGCTGGTATCAAGTCAGGCTCAGGCCGTCCTAACACTGATAAAGTAGGCACAGTAACTCGTGCTCAACTTGAAGAAATTGTTGAGACAAAACGAACTGACCTTACAGCTGCCGATATGGACGCAGCGGTTCGCACTATCGCAGGTTCTGCGCGTGCGATGGGCTTGAACGTAGAGGACTAAGAAATGGCTAAATTAACTAAACGTATGCGTACTATCCGCGAAAAAGTGGAAGTAACAAAAGATTACGAAATCAATGAAGCAGTTGCTCTTTTAAAAGAGTTAGCGACAGCTAAATTCGTAGAAAGTGTTGACGTTGCCGTTAACCTTGGTATCGATGCTCGTAAATCTGATCAAAACGTTCGTGGTGCTACTGTACTACCTAACGGTACTGGTCGTGACGTTCGTGTTGCTGTATTCACACAAGGCGCTAATGCAGAAGCTGCAAAAGAAGCCGGTGCTGAATTAGTAGGCATGGAAGATCTTGCTGAACTAGTTAAAAAAGGCGAGATGAACTTTGACGTTGTTGTTGCATCACCAGACGCTATGCGTGTTGTTGGTCAACTAGGTCAAATCTTAGGCCCACGTGGTCTAATGCCAAACCCTAAAACTGGTACTGTAACGCCTAACGTTGCAGAAGCAGTTAAAAATGCTAAAGCAGGTCAAGTACGTTACCGTAATGACAAAAATGGCATCATCCATACTACTATTGGTAAGGTTGATTTCACTGCAGAGCAATTACAACAAAACCTTGAGTCTCTAATTGTTGCGCTTAAGAAGGCTAAACCTTCTCAAGCTAAAGGTGTTTACTTGAAGAAAGTAACTATCTCTACAACAATGGGCGCAGGTGTTTCTGTTGACCAAAACACTTTAAGCACTGTTGTTGCTTAATTGAGTGTTTACATGGCGTGAAATTTGTACTATAATTTCGCGCCATTTTGTTGATTAATTTATTAATTGGCAAAGTAAAGAATTCGGGTTGAAGTCCATAATTTCGTTAAGCCTTCGGGGTTAACGATAAATTGGGCTTCCGTCCAAGACCGTAGGTGGCTTCGGCCTTAATATTCACCTACGTAGACGGTGTAGACCCCAGATAGATTTTTCCTAATCCTTCTGGCTCTCGCCGTAAAAAGCATCTCTACCTTGTTTGGTAGGGAAGAGTAGAACAGGGGAATCCGATAATCGGTATCCCCATTAAACCAGGAGTAACACCCATGGCTTTAAATCTTCAAGGCAAAAAAGCAATAGTTGCTGAAGTCAACGAAGCAGCCAATGGTGCTCTATCTGCAGTTGTTGCAGATTCTCGTGGTGTAACAGTTGGCGCAATCACTGCCCTTCGTAAAGAAGCTCGTGCAAATGGTGTTTGGATGAAAGTTGTCCGTAACACTTTAGCAAAACGTGCTCTTGAAGGAACAGATTTTGAGTGTCTTTCTGATTCATTTGTTGGTCCAAGCTTAATCGCTTTCTCATCAGAGCACCCAGGTGCTGCTGCGCGTATCTTTTCAGATTTCGCGAAAAAGAATGAGAAATTCGAGCTTAAAACGGCCGCTTTTGAAGGAAATGTTGTTGATGCAGCAATGCTTGCTACATTACCTACATACGACGAAGCTGTTGCACGCTTAATGAGTGCTATGAAAGAAGCGTCTGCTGGCAAATTGTGTAAAACAATTGAAGCAGTACGTGTACAGAAAGAAGAGCAAGCTGCTTAATTTTAAGCTGTTTAATCTCACTTTCGGTGTAAAATTTATTTGGACGTAATGTCCGTTAATTATTAGGAAATTTGTAATGTCTGTATCTAAAGACCAAATCCTTGACGCAATTGCTGAAATGTCAGTAATGGACGTTGTTGCTCTTATCGAAGCAATGGAAGAAAAATTCGGCGTAACTGCTGCAGCTGCAATGGTAGCTGGTCCAGCTGCTGAAGCTGCTGAAGAGAAAACAGAATTTGACGTAATCCTTACTGGCGCTGGCGCTAACAAGGTTTCTGCAATCAAAGCTGTTCGTAGCGCAACTGGCCTTGGCCTTAAAGAAGCGAAAGCTCTTGTTGAAGCTGCTCCTACACCTGTTAAAGAAGGTGTATCTAAAGAAGAAGCTGAAGCACTTGCAAAAGATCTTACTGAAGCTGGTGCTGAAGTTGAGGTTAAGTAATTTAGCTTTTGCTAAGTTCGCTGCCTGAGAAATCAGGCAAGGGCTGGTGATTATTTAATCACCGGCCTTTTTGCGCTATAGAGTGATGCACTCTTTTAGTTCAAATAAAATCTGATTTTTTCTTTACTTTCAACGCTTTATAGTTTGCTAGTGTTAAAGTGGGATCTAATTAGAACAACAGTTAAATGTTGTAAAATCTTGGCATAGCTGCCAGTTAAGTCTGTTCTTACAAGAACAGGTCGGGTCAAAGATCAGCAAGCTGAGGAACCCCATGGCTTACTCTTATTCTGAAAAGAAACGTATCCGTAAGGATTTTGGTAAACGTCCACAAGTTTTGGATATACCTTTTTTACTGTCTACACAGTTAGAATCGTTTAAAAAATTCTTAGTGCCGGACGCTGATGGCGATCATGGTTTGGAAGCTGCCTTCCGTTCTGTGTTCCCTATTAAAAGCTACTCGGGAAATTCTGAGCTTCAATACGTAAGTTACCGTATTGGTGAGCCAGTTTTCGATGTAAAAGAATGTCAAATTCGCGGTGTGACTTATTCTGCTCCACTTCGCGTGAAACTGCGTCTTGTTGTTATGGACAAAGAAGCACCAGGCACAGTTAAAGACATTAAAGAGCAAGAAGTTTACATGGGCGAAATTCCGCTCATGACAGATACCGGTACTTTTGTAATCAATGGTACAGAGCGTGTTATCGTTTCTCAGCTACACCGTAGCCCTGGTGTATTCTTTGATAACGACCGCGGTAAAACCCATTCATCGGGTAAAGTATTATATAACGCACGCGTTATACCTTACCGTGGTTCATGGTTAGACTTCGAATTTGATGCAAAAGATAACTTATATGTACGTATTGACCGCCGTCGTAAATTACCGGCGTCTATCATCCTACGTGCACTAGAGTATTCTAGCGAACAAATCCTAGATATGTTCTTCGATAACACTACGTTTGAAGTAACGAATGGTAAAGTTCTTATGGAACTTGTACCTTCGCGTTTACGTGGTGAAACTGCCGCTTTTGATATCAAGAGCGAAGACGGTGAAGTATTTGTTGAAAGCGGTCGTCGTGTTACGGCTCGCCACATCAAGAGCATCGAGAAGAAAGGCATTAAGCAATTAGAAGTACCACATGAGTACATCATTGGCCGTATTGTAGCTAAAAACTATGTTGATGAGTCAACTGGTGAAGTTATTGCAAATGCAAATGACGAGCTAACTCTAGAGCTAATGGCTGAATTGGTTAAAGCCGGTTACACTAAAATTGATACGTTATATATCAATGAAGTGGACAGCGGTGCTTACATGTCAAATACTTTGAACATTGACTCTGCAAGCAGCCGTTTAGAAGCACTAGTAGAAATTTACCGCATGATGCGCCCAGGCGAGCCACCGACGAAAGACGCGGCTGAAGCCTTATTCCAGAACTTGTTCTTCTCTGAAGAGCGTTATGACTTATCTACTGTAGGTCGTATGAAGTTCAATAGCCGTGTTGGTTACGATACAGACACAGGCCCTGGCACATTAAGCAAAGAAGACATCGTGTCTGTTATGAAAGTATTAATTGCTATTCGTAACGGTCAAGGCGATGTTGATGATATCGATCACTTAGGCAACCGTCGTATACGTAGTGTTGGCGAAATGGCTGAGAACCAATTCCGTGTTGGTCTAGTACGTGTTGAACGTGCTGTACGTGAGCGTTTAAGCTTAGGTGACCTTGACGCGATAATGCCACAAGATCTTATTAACGCTAAGCCTATTTCGGCAGCGGTTAAAGAGTTCTTCGGCTCGTCTCAGTTATCACAGTTTATGGACCAAAATAACCCACTATCAGAAGTTACGCATAAACGTCGTATCTCTGCATTAGGTCCGGGCGGTCTAACTCGTGAACGCGCAGGCTTTGAAGTACGTGACGTTCACGTAACTCACTATGGTCGCGTATGTCCAATCGAGACTCCTGAGGGTCCAAACATCGGTCTAATTAACTCGTTGTCTACGTACGCACGTACAAATGACTACGGTTTCTTAGAAACACCTTACCGCAAAGTGGTAGACGGTGTTGTAACTGATGAAGTTGATTATTTATCAGCCATTGAAGAAGGTCAGTTTGTTATCGCACAGGCGAATTCAAACTTAACTGAAACCAATGAGTTTGTTGATGAACTTATCCCATGTCGTCACAAAGGTGAATCTACCTTTATGGGTCGCATGGACCAGCAGTATATGGATGTATCACCACAACAGGTGATCTCTGTAGCGGCAGCACTTATCCCGTTCCTAGAACACGATGATGCTAACCGTGCATTGATGGGTTCAAACATGCAACGTCAAGCAGTACCAACATTGAAAGCGGATAAGCCGTTAGTAGGTACCGGTATTGAGTTAACACTAGCGAAAGATTCTGGTGTAACTATTGTTGCTAAACGTGGTGGTGAAGTAATGTATGCTGACGCAAGTCGCATCGTTGTAAATGTACATGAAGAAGAACGCATCCCTGGTGAAGCGGGCATCGACATCTACAACTTAACCAAATACACACGTTCAAACCAAAATACATGTATTAACCAAAAACCAACTTGTATGGTTGGCGAACCGGTTACTCGTGGTGACGTGTTAGCAGATGGTCCTTCGACTGACTTAGGTGACTTAGCCCTTGGTCAAAACCTTCGCGTGGCATTCATGCCATGGAACGGTTATAACTTCGAAGATTCAATCTTGTTATCAGAGCGCGTAGTTGAAGAAGATCGTCTAACGACTATCCATATTCAAGAACTACAGTGTGTTGCCCGTGATACTAAATTAGGTCCAGAAGAGATCACAGCAGACATCCCGAACGTGGGTGAATCTGCACTAGGCAAGCTTGATGAATCAGGCGTTGTATATATTGGTGCTGAAGTTAAAGGCGGCGATATCCTAGTAGGTAAAGTGACTCCTAAAGGCGAAACACAGCTTACACCTGAAGAGAAGCTACTGCGTGCTATCTTCGGCGAAAAAGCGTCTGACGTTAAAGACAGCTCTTTACGTGTACCAAATTCTGTAACTGGTACTGTAATTGACGTGCAAGTTTTCACCCGTGATGGTGTTGAAAAAGATAAACGCGCGTTAGAAGTTGAAGACATGCAGCTTCGCGAAGCGAAGAAAGACTTCAACGAAGAGTTCCGTATTTTAGAAGCAGGCGTTTTAGACCGTGCACGTAAGCTACTTATAGCTGCTGGTTTTGATGAAGATAAACTTGCATCTCTAAATGCTGAAAAAGTACTTACGCAAAGCCTTGCTGAAGAAGACAAGCAAGCTGAGCTTGAGCAACTAGCTGCGCAATACGATGAGCTTAAAGCTGAATACGATAAGAAGTTTGAAAACAAACGTCGTAAAATTACCCAAGGTGATGACTTAGCACCAGGCGTACTTAAGATTGTTAAAGTATACCTAGCTGTTAAACGTCGTATCCAACCGGGTGATAAAATGGCGGGTCGTCATGGTAACAAAGGTGTTATCTCGACTATCGTACCAGTAGAAGATATGCCTTACGATGACAAAGGTCGTACGGTAGATATCGTATTGAATCCACTAGGTGTTCCATCACGTATGAACATCGGTCAGATCCTTGAAACACATATGGGTCTTGCTGCACGTGGTATCGGCGAACGTATTGAAGAGATGATGAAAGAGCAACGTGAGCTTCATGAGCTACGTGAATTCATCAAGCAAGCCTACGAAATTGGCGAATCTCGCCAAGTTGTAGATATTGCTAGCTTCACTGATGACGAAATTCGTCGTCTAGCTGAAAACTTAAAAGGTGGTTTACCAATAGCTACTCCTGCATTTGATGGCGCGAAAGAAAACGAAATCAAAGACATGCTTGAGCTTGGTGGATACCCTCGTAGTGGTCAGGTTACACTTTATGATGGCCGTACTGGCGATCAGTTTGAACGTCAAGTAACTGTTGGTTACATGTACATGCTTAAATTGAATCACTTAGTTGATGATAAAATGCATGCACGTTCTACTGGTTCTTACAGCCTTGTTACTCAGCAGCCGCTGGGTGGTAAAGCACAGTTCGGTGGCCAGCGTTTTGGTGAGATGGAAGTATGGGCACTTGAAGCTTACGGTGCTGCTTACACTCTACAAGAAATGCTAACAGTGAAATCGGATGACGTGAACGGTCGTACTAAGATGTATAAAAACATCGTTGATGGTAACCATAAAATGGAACCAGGTATGCCAGAATCGTTCAACGTATTGTTGAAAGAAATCCGCTCACTGGGTATCAACATCGAGTTGGAAGAAAATTAAGCCAATTAGATGCTGCAGTTAACGCTGCAGCATCTGTTACGGCTGAATAGAATGTAGGGACGAAATTATCCGTCCTCAAGATTAACTCCGACAGGAGAGCTAAGGTGAAAGACTTACTTAAGTTTCTGAAGCAACAAAATAAGACCGAAGAATTCGATGCAATTCGCATTGGTCTTGCTTCACCAGACATGGTTCGTTCATGGTCATTCGGTGAAGTAAAGAAACCTGAGACTATTAACTACCGTACTTTCAAGCCTGAGCGCGATGGCTTATTCTGTGCCCGTATTTTCGGCCCAGTGAAAGATTATGAGTGTTTATGTGGTAAATATAAACGCCTTAAACACCGTGGTGTGATCTGTGAAAAGTGTGGCGTTGAAGTAACACTCACTAAAGTGCGACGCGATCGTATGGGTCATATCGACCTTGCGAGCCCAGTTGCACATATATGGTTTTTAAAATCATTACCGTCACGTATTGGCTTAATGCTAGATATGACGCTTCGTGATATTGAACGTGTTCTTTACTTCGAATCATTCGTAGTAACTGAACCTGGTATGACAACGCTTGAGCGTGGTCAGCTATTAGGTGAAGAAGAATACTTAGATTCACTAGAAGAGCACGGTGATGAATTTGAAGCTAAGATGGGTGCTGAAGCAGTTTTAGACTTGCTTCGTGAACTCGATCTTGCTCAATTAATTGCTGAGATGCGTGAAGAGTTACCAACAATTAACTCTGAAACTAAGCGTAAAAAAATCACTAAACGTCTTAAGTTAATGGAATCGTTCCACCAATCAGGTAATAACCCTGAGTGGATGATCATGACAGTACTTCCAGTATTGCCACCTGATCTACGCCCATTAGTACCACTAGACGGTGGTCGTTTTGCGACATCTGATCTAAATGACCTTTACCGTCGTGTTATTAACCGTAATAACCGTCTTAAACGTCTACTAGATTTAGCAGCACCAGACATTATTGTACGCAACGAAAAACGTATGTTACAAGAAGCGGTAGATGCGCTACTTGATAACGGTCGTCGTGGTCGTGCAATTACAGGTTCTAACAAACGTCCTCTTAAATCTCTTGCTGATATGATCAAGGGTAAGCAAGGTCGTTTCCGTCAGAATCTACTTGGTAAGCGTGTAGATTATTCAGGCCGTTCTGTTATCACAGTAGGTCCTACACTTAAGCTTCACCAATGTGGTCTTCCTAAGAAGATGGCACTTGAGCTATTCAAACCATTCATCTATGGCAAATTAGAGCGTCGCGGCATGGCTACGACAATCAAAGCTGCTAAGAAAATGGTTGAACGTGAAGTTCCGGAAGTATGGGATGTACTTGACGAAGTAATTCGTGAACATCCAGTATTACTTAACCGTGCACCAACACTTCACCGTTTGGGTATCCAAGCGTTTGAGCCTGTGCTTATCGAAGGTAAAGCGATTCATTTGCATCCATTAGTATGTGCGGCGTACAACGCCGATTTCGATGGTGACCAAATGGCGGTACACGTACCGTTAACAATCGAAGCGCAGCTTGAAGCTCGTGCATTGATGATGTCAACAAACAACATTCTATCTCCTGCGAATGGTGAGCCAATCATCGTTCCTTCACAGGATGTTGTATTGGGTCTTTATTACATGACTCGTGACCGCATTAACGCTAAAGGCGAAGGCGCGATATTTAAAGATCCAAAAGAAGCAGAAAAAGCATACCGCAGTGGCAATGCAGACCTTCATGCAATCGTGAAAGTACGTATTAGTCAATCAGTTAAAAACGAAGACGGCGTAGTAGAAGACACTATCACTGTTATCGATACAACTGTTGGTCGTGCAATTCTGTCTCTAATTTTACCTAAAGGCATGCCGTTTGCGTCAATCAACCAGCCGCTAGGTAAAAAGCAGATTTCTGGCTTATTGAATGAGTGTTACCGTCGTCTAGGTCTTAAAGATACAGTTATCTTTGCTGATCAAGTTATGTACACCGGTTTCCATTATGCAATGAAGTCAGGTGTTTCTATCGGTATTGATGACTTAGTTATCCCACCGGTTAAAGCACAGATAATTGAATCAGCTGAAGCTGAAGTTACTGAAATCAACCAACAATTCCAATCAGGTCTTGTAACGGCTGGTGAAAAGTACAACAAAGTTATCGATATCTGGTCACGTGTAAACGAAAACTTATCACGTGAGATGATGTCTAACTTGTCGAAAGACACAGTTATTAATGCTAAAGGTGAAGAAGTAGAGCAACCGTCATTTAACTCAGTGTTTATGATGGCCGACTCAGGTGCTCGTGGTAGTGCTGCACAGATTCGTCAGTTGGCGGGTATGCGTGGTCTAATGGCACGTCCAGATGGTTCAATCATCGAGACGCCAATCACAGCTAACTTCCGTGAAGGTCTAAACGTACTTCAGTACTTCATCTCAACGCATGGTGCGCGTAAAGGTCTTGCCGATACTGCACTTAAAACAGCTAACTCGGGTTACCTAACGCGTCGTCTAGTAGACGTAGCACAAGATTTGGTAATCAACGAAGACGATTGTGGCACAGAAGATGGCTTAACAATGAAACCGCTTATTGAAGGTGGTGATGTTGTAGAAGCACTTCGTGAACGTGTTCTAGGTCGTGTTGTTGCTGAAGATATTGTGATTCCAGGTACTAATACAGTGCTTGTTGAACGTAATATCATGCTAGACGAAAAACTGTGTGATCTTTTAGAAGAGCATTCAGTAGATGAAGTTCGTGTACGTTCTGTTATCACTTGTGATAATGACTTTGGTGTTTGTGCTAACTGTTATGGTCGTGACCTAGCACGTGGTCATATCATCAACGCTGGTGAATCAGTGGGTGTTATCGCGGCACAGTCAATCGGTGAGCCGGGTACACAGTTAACAATGCGTACCTTCCACATCGGTGGTGCGGCATCTAGAGCGTCTGCAGAAAATAATGTACAAGTTAAAACTAACGGTACATTAAAACTTCATAACTCTAAGTACGTATTAAACACAGACGGTAAGATAGTTATTACCTCTCGTTCTACGGAAATTACTATCATTGATAGTTATGGTCGTGAGAAAGAGCGTTATAAAGTACCTTACGGTGCGGTATTAACAGTGCAAGACAATGCTGAAGTTCAAGGTAACGACATCGTTGCTACTTGGGACCCGCATAGTCACCCAATCGTTCTTGAGCATAAGTCAAAAGTATCGTTCAGCGATATCGATGACTCAAATACTGAAGCACAGACTGATGAGCTAACTGGTTTAACCCGTGTAGTTGTTAAAGATCTTGCTAAAGTAAATACGAAAGAACCAAAGCTTATCATCGAAAGTGAAGAGCGCGGTCTGCAAGAAACACGTCTTCCTTCATTCACTACGATTGAAGTTATTGACGGCGTTACAGCAAACCCAGGTGACGTGCTAGCACGTATTCCGCAAGAAGGTTCGAAAACTCGTGATATCACGGGTGGTCTACCACGCGTAGCCGACTTATTTGAAGCTCGTAAGCCAAAAGAACCAGCTATATTAGCTGAGATCACAGGTACTATTAGCTTCGGTAAAGAGACTAAAGGTAAGAAGCGTTTAGTTATTACTCCAGCTGAAGGTGATCATTACGAAGAAATGATTCCTAAGTGGCGTCAACTTAACGTGTTTGAAGGTGAGCAAGTGTCTAAAGGTGAAGTTATCGCCGATGGTCCTGAATCACCGCATGATATCTTACGCCTACGTGGTGTGACTCATGTTGCTAACTACATCGTTAACGAAGTGCAAGAGGTTTACCGTTTGCAAGGCGTTAAGATCAATGACAAGCATATTGAAACAATTATCCGTCAGATGATTCGTAAATGTACCATCATACACGGCGGTGATACTGACTTCTTAGCCGGTGAACAAATCGAAGTGGCGCGCGTTAATATCGCAAACCGTGACCTTGAAAAACAAGGTAAGATACCAGCTAAGTATGAAATCCAGTTAATGGGTATCACAAAAGCATCACTAGCAACAGAATCTTTCATCTCTGCAGCGTCTTTCCAAGAGACAACACGTGTTCTTACAGATGCGGCAGTGAATGGTAAGAGCGATGAGCTTCGCGGTCTTAAAGAAAACGTAATTGTGGGTCGTTTGATCCCAGCCGGTACCGGTTTTGCGTATCATCAAGAACGTATGGCTCGCCGTAAACAAAGCAAAGTAGTAGTAGAAGAGCAAACAGTAAGTGCAGAAGAGGCAACTCAAGCACTTACAGACGCTCTAAATGCTGATTTGTCTGGAAATCAATAAACTGTTCTTAATCAATAGATTAAGTAATCGTGAGACAGTTATATGCTGTCTTACGGTTAGTTTAGGTTGACAGGTTAAACTTTGCTCATTAAAATTCCGCCACCCATTTACTTGTGTGCTCAATGCAGGCTCGTAAATAAAGGGCGGATTTTTTATTTTTTTCAGTAGTAATTTTAATTTCAGGAGCTATTTAAATGGCAACTATTAACCAGCTAGTGCGTAAGCCACGCCGTAGCAAGGTTACGAAAAGTAACTCAGCTGCACTAAAAGCGTGTCCGCAAAAGCGCGGTGTATGTACTCGCGTATATACAACTACACCTAAGAAACCTAACTCGGCGTTACGTAAAGTAGCACGTGTACGTTTAACTAACGGTTTCGAAGTAACTTCATACATTGGCGGTGAAGGTCATAACCTTCAAGAGCATAGTGTAATCCTAATCCGTGGTGGTCGTGTTAAAGATTTACCAGGTGTGCGTTTTCACACTGTTCGTGGTGCACTTGACTGTGCAGGCGTTAGCGATCGTCGTCAAGCTCGTTCTAAATACGGTACAAAACGCCCTAAAGGCTAATTGTATTCCGTTAGTAAGGCCAAGCACTAAATATATATAATTATTGTTTTGGGTGATTGACTCGAAAGAGCAAACCTGAATAAACCGGAGATACAAAATGCCTAGAAGACGCGTAATCGGTCAACGTAAAATTCTTCCAGATCCTAAGTTCGGATCGGAACTTCTTGCTAAATTCGTTAACATTGTAATGTTAGACGGCAAGAAATCTACTGCTGAAAAAATTGTTTATGGTGCGCTAGACGTGGCTGCTGAGAAATCAGGCAAGTCGCACCTAGAAATCTTTGAAACTGCACTTGATAACATCCGCCCACAGGTAGAGGTTAAATCTCGCCGTGTTGGTGGTTCAACTTATCAAGTACCAGTTGAAGTACGTCCAGTTCGTCGTAACGCATTAGGTATGCGTTGGTTAGTAGACGCTGCACGTAAGCGTGGCGAAAAATCTATGGGCTTACGTTTAGCTCAAGAAATCGTTGACGCTTCTGATAATAAAGGCACTGCGGTTAAGAAACGTGAAGACGTTCACCGTATGGCTGAAGCGAATAAAGCATTCGCTCATTACCGTTGGTAATCTGTCTTTAACCTTTAAGAGGATCATATGGCACGTACAACTCCACTTGAGCGCTATCGTAATATAGGTATTGTAGCTCACGTAGATGCAGGCAAAACCACCACAACAGAACGTGTTCTGTTCTACACGGGTCTTTCTCATAAGATCGGTGAAGTACATGATGGCGCTGCAACTATGGATTGGATGGAGCAGGAACAAGAGCGTGGTATCACAATCACTTCTGCTGCAACAACGTGTTTTTGGAAAGGGATGGACGCTCAATTTGACGCCCATCGTATCAATATTATTGATACTCCAGGACACGTAGATTTCACTATCGAAGTAGAGCGTTCTTTACGTGTACTAGATGGTGCGGTAGTTGTTCTTTGTGCTTCATCTGGTGTACAGCCGCAAACTGAGACAGTTTGGCGTCAAGCGAACAAATACGAAGTTCCGAGAATGATCTTCGTAAATAAAATGGATCGCACGGGCGCTGACTTCTTAGCAGTGGTTAGCCAGGTGAAATCTCGTCTTGGAGCAACGCCTGTTCCAATTCAGTTGCCTGTAGGCGCTGAGGACGACTTTAAAGGTGTTATTGACCTTATTAAAATGAAAGTGATTAACTGGAACGAAGCGGACCAGGGTATGACTTTTTCATATGAGGCAATACCGGCAGAACTTCTGGAATTAGCACAAGAATGGCGCTCTCATTTAGTTGAAAGCGCTGCTGAAGCAACAGAAGAACTAATGGATAAATACTTAGAAGGTGAAGAGTTAAGTGAAGCAGAAATTAAAAATGCTTTACGCCAACGAACATTAGCTAATGAGATTGTTCCAGTTACTTGTGGTAGCGCATTTAAAAACAAAGGCGTTCAAGCTGTGCTTGATGGCGTTGTTGAATATATGCCGTCGCCAGAGCAAGTGAAACAAATCCAAGGTATCTTAGAAAATGGTACTGAGGAAGAACGTCCAGCTAATGATAAAGCGCCGTTTGCTGCACTCGCATTTAAGATTGCAACAGACCCGTTTGTTGGAACCTTGACCTTTTTCCGTGTTTACTCTGGTACTGTTAAACAGGGTGACACGGTATATAATCCAGTAAAAAGTAAGCGTGAGCGACTTGGCCGTATCGTACAGATGCATTCAAACTCTCGTGAAGAGATCAAAGAAGTTTTCGCAGGCGATATCGCGGCAGCTATTGGTCTTAAAGACGTAACAACAGGTGAAACACTGTGTGATCCGAATTCTATTATTACGCTTGAGCGTATGGAATTCCCTGAACCAGTAATCTCTATTGCGGTTGAGCCTCGCACTATAGCTGACCAAGATAAGATGGGTATCGCGCTAGGTAAACTAGCTGCTGAAGACCCTTCTTTTCGCGTACAAACTGACGAAGAATCAGGCCAGGTTATAATCTCTGGCATGGGTGAGCTTCACCTAGATATCATCGTCGACCGTATGAAACGTGAATTCAGTGTTGAATGTAACGTTGGTAAGCCGCAAGTCTCATACCGAGAAGCTATTCGTTCAACTGTTAAGGTTGAAGGGAAGTTTATACGTCAGTCAGGTGGTCGTGGTCAATATGGTCACGTTTGGCTTAAACTTGAACCGATGGACATTACGGATGATGAGTCACCAATTTACGAGTTTGTTAACGAAACCGTAGGTGGGTCTGTTCCTAAAGAGTTCGTTCCTGCGGTAGACAAAGGTATCCAAGAGCAAATGTCTCAAGGTGTACTGGCAGGCTACCCATTACTTGGCGTTAAAGCGACTTTATATGATGGTTCATTCCATGATGTAGATTCGAATGAAATGGCATTTAAAATAGCAGGTTCATTGGCAATGAGAGATGGGGCGCGTAAAGCTGACCCTGTACTTTTAGAGCCAGTAATGAAGGTTGAAGTACTCACTCCTGATTCAAATATGGGTGATGTAGTTGGCGACTTAAATCGTCGCCGCGGCATAATCGAAGGCATGGAAGATGCATTAGGTGGACTTAAGCAAATTAATGCGCAAGTTCCTCTTTCTGAAATGTTTGGTTATGCGACTGCTTTACGATCTGCAACACAGGGC
The DNA here is from genome assembly GCF_056470645.1 of Pseudoalteromonas sp. TP27. NCBI lineage: Bacteria > Pseudomonadati > Pseudomonadota > Gammaproteobacteria > Alteromonadales > Pseudoalteromonadaceae > Pseudoalteromonas > Pseudoalteromonas sp. TP27. The sequence goes on from NZ_JARDAK010000006.1 coordinate 229,997, forward strand.
CGTGCCTCATACTCTATGGAGTTTGTGAAGTACGCTGAAGCCTCTAAAAATGTTGCAGATACAATAATTTCAGCTCGCGCTGTTATATAATTTTAGCTTGTCTGGCTCAATAGTGAGTCAGGCTTTAATTTCTTTATTAGGAATTTTTTAAGATGGCAAAAGAAAAGTTTGAACGCGTAAAACCGCACGTAAACGTTGGTACAATCGGCCACGTTGACCACGGTAAAACTACACTAACTGCAGCAATCACTAACGTACTTGCAAAAGTATACGGCGGTGTTGCTAAAGATTTCGCATCAATCGATAACGCTCCAGAAGAGCGCGAACGTGGTATCACTATTTCAACGTCTCACGTTGAATACGATACACCTACACGTCACTACGCACACGTAGATTGTCCTGGTCACGCCGATTATGTTAAAAACATGATCACTGGTGCTGCTCAAATGGACGGCGCGATCTTAGTAGTTGCTGCGACAGATGGCCCTATGCCACAAACGCGTGAGCACATCCTTCTTTCTCGTCAAGTTGGCGTTCCTTACATCATCGTGTTCATGAACAAATGTGACATGGTAGATGACGAAGAGCTACTTGAACTAGTAGAAATGGAAGTTCGTGAACTTCTTTCAGAATACGATTTCCCAGGTGATGACTTACCTCTAATCGCTGGTTCTGCGCTTAAAGCGTTAGAAGGCGAGAAAGAGTGGGAAGATAAGATTGTTGAGCTTGCAAATGCACTTGATTCTTACATCCCAGAGCCAGAGCGTGACATCGATAAGCCATTCATCATGCCTATCGAAGACGTTTTCTCAATCCAGGGTCGTGGTACTGTTGTAACTGGTCGTGTTGAAGCTGGTATCATCCGCATCAATGACGAAGTAGAAATTGTTGGTATCAATGATACAACTCGTTCTACTTGTACTGGTGTTGAAATGTTCCGTAAGCTTCTAGACGAAGGTCGTGCTGGCGAAAACATCGGCGCACTTCTACGTGGTACTAAGCGTGAAGACGTTGAACGTGGTCAAGTACTAGCTAAGCCTGGTTCAATCAACCCACATACTACATTCACTTCAGAAGTATACGTACTTTCGAAAGATGAAGGTGGTCGTCATACTCCATTCTTCAAAGGTTACCGTCCACAGTTCTACTTCCGTACAACTGACGTAACTGGTGACGTACAGTTACCAGATGGCGTAGAAATGGTAATGCCTGGTGATAACATCAAGATGACAGTAACTCTAATCGCGCCAATCGCGATGGATGAAGGTCTTCGTTTTGCTATCCGTGAAGGTGGTCGTACTGTAGGTGCTGGTGTTGTAGCAACTATCGTAGCGTAATTATTAGCCTAGCTAATTGTTACCAAAAAGCCCGAGCTTAGTCTCGGGCTTTTTAATGTCTAAAATAAAGTGTCATACGAAGGTGGCGCTCTTACTTTAGGCGTAGGTGCGTTTTAGTAACGTCCAAAGCGTAATAATTAGCCTAGCTAATTGTTACCAAAAAGCCCGAGCTTGGTCTCGGGCTTTTTAATGTCTAAAATAAAGTGTCATATGAAGGTGAGGATCTCACATCAGACGAAGATGCTTCGTAAAAACATTCAAAATATTATTATTGGTATTAATAAAAAACCCGAGCCAAGCTCGGGTTTGATAAGTAATGAATATTCTATATTAGTTGAAATTATTCAATGTTTTGGATCTGTTCTCTCATTTGTTCTATCAACACTTTTAGCTCTACAGCGGCAGTAGTAATATCGCTATTAATAGACTTAGACGCTAGCGTGTTAGCCTCACGATTAAACTCTTGCATCATAAAATCTAAGCGGCGACCACATGCGCCACCTTTTTTAAGGATTTTTTTAGTTTCTTTAACATGAGACTTTAAACGATCTAATTCTTCAGCTACATCTTGTTTTTGAGCAAGATAAATAAGTTCTTGTTCAAGGCGTGACTCGTCAATGTTTGCTGTTAAGTCTTCTAGCTTTTGAGCCAGTTTTTCACGCTGCCACTTAGCAATCTCAGGCATGTGCGTTTCTACAATTTCTACTTGCTCTAAAATCGCATCAAGGCGGATTGTTATCATTTCTTCAAGGTTTGCACCTTCATCGCCACGAGCTGATTTAAAATCTTCGATTACTTGATCAAGACCAGCAATTAGTGCTGTATTAACGCTATCCATATCAAGTTCTTCAGCTTCCATAACACCAGGCCAACGCAATATATCAACAGGATTAATGTCGCCATTACTTTGCTGTTGAACCCATTTAGCACTATTTATAAGTTGCTCAGCAAGGGCTTGGTTAATTGATAGCTCGCCTACATGAGCTGGATTTGCTACAAACTTTAAAAAAACCTCAACTTTACCGCGTTGTAAGTGTTTGCGTAAACGCTCACGAATAACTGGCTCCATGCCACGAAATTGCTCTGGTGCGCGAATAAATGTTTCAAGGTAACGCTGGTTTACTGAACGAACTTCCCAAGTGCCAGTTCCCCAATCGCCTTTTATTTCGCGACGCGCATAAGCTGTCATACTGTGGATCATGGATATTTTCCTAAATTTATAAATACAATATTATAATGATTATACCGTAACACCGCTTAAGCTCTAGGGAAAATTTAATACACTGAATATTTTGCATACAGCTATTTATTTAAATCAGCATGGTATCTATACCCACATACACTTATAATGTCGCAAATTCTGAATTAAGGGGATCGTCAATGCGTCCAAGCGAAAGAACACCTAACCAAATTAGACCTGTTACATTTACACGTAATTATACTTTGCATGCTGAAGGCTCAGTACTTGTTGAGTTTGGTAACACCAAAGTACTTTGTACAGCTACTGTCGAATCGGGCGTTCCTCGTTTCATGAAAGGTCAGGGTAAAGGTTGGATCAATGCTGAATACGGTATGTTACCGCGAGCAACGCATACGCGTAATGCTCGAGAAGCTGCACGTGGTAAGCAGGGCGGTCGTACTATGGAGATTCAACGCTTAATTGCACGTGCACTTCGTGCTGCCGTTGATTTAAAAGCACTTGGCGAAAACACAATCACCATTGACTGTGATGTAATCCAAGCAGATGGCGGTACACGTACTGCTTCTATAAGTGGTGCATGTGTTGCACTTGTTGATGCACTAACGCACATGCGTGCAAAGGGCATGATTAACTCAAACCCACTTAAGCATATGATTGCAGCTATTTCAGTAGGTATATACAAAGGCCAAGCAATTAGCGATTTAGAATATATTGAAGATTCAGCAGCAGAAACTGATATGAACGTAATTTTAACTGAGACAGGTAAAATTATTGAAATTCAAGGTACAGCCGAAGGTGAGCCTTTCTCGTTTGATGAGCTGGATGAATTACTTACTTTAGCCAAACATTCTATACGCGAAATCATTGACGTACAAAAGCAAGCATTAGCATAAATAGGTAGGCCACTAGATATGAAAGATTATCAAAAAGAGTTTATAGAATTTGCTCTAGAGAAGCAGGTATTAAAGTTTGGTGAGTTTACTTTAAAGTCAGGGCGCATAAGTCCGTACTTTTTTAATGCCGGTTTGTTTAATACAGGTCGTGACTTAGCACGCTTAGGTCGTTTTTATGCATCTGCATTAGAAGATTCAGCGATAGAGTTCGATGTACTATTTGGTCCCGCGTATAAGGGTATTCCAATAGCGACAACAACAGCAGTTGCATTAGCAGATCACCATGATAAAGATGTACCGTACTGCTTTAACCGTAAAGAAAAAAAATCACACGGTGAAGGTGGAACGTTGGTGGGCTCAGAACTTAATGGCAAAATAATGCTAGTTGATGATGTAATTACCGCTGGTACCGCTATACGTGAGTCTATGGAAATTATTGCTGAGAATGGCGCAGACCTTAGTGGCGTTTTAATTGCATTAGATCGCCAAGAAAAAGGTAAAGCCGAGTTATCAGCTATTCAAGAAGTTGAACGCGACTTCAATACCAAAGTAATCTCTATTGTAAAATTAGCTGATCTTATTAGCTACCTTGAAGTTCAAGGAACGATGGACGAACATTTAGCCTCAGTTAAAGCTTATCGTGATCAATACGGTGTAGCATAAATAAAAAGCCTCGCAATGCGGGGCTTTATTTTGACCTTCATTCATAGAGTTTATTAATGAAAGATATACTTAAACCAAATGGCTTAGGCCTCAAACGTGTTTTCAAAGCAACTTATTGTTCCTACCTAGGCTTTAGAGCTGCATTTAAAGAGGAAGCCGCATTTAGACAAGAGCTATTACTAAGTCTTATATTATTTCCTATTTCATTTTGGCTTGCTTCATCATTACTGCACTGGGCAATATTAGTAAGTTCACTGCTGGTTATACTAATCGTCGAATTATTAAATTCTGCTATCGAAGCATTAACAGACAGAGTAAGTACAGAATTGCATGTGTTATCGGGTAGAGCTAAAGATATGGGATCTGCAGCCGTAACACTTTCATTAGCGATCGTGTTGATCATTTGGGGTGTAAGCCTCTACATGAAGATCGTTTGATACAATATTTGATATTAGAATAGTTAAAGCGCCTTTATTTGTTAACAACTTGCTAGTTATGTTGTGTTTTTAACGTGTTTAGCTCAAATAGTCAGCGAACAGTACTTTATTTCAAGTTTTCTTCAAAAAAGGGTTGATCTGTTTTCGGATCTCCCTATAATGCGACCCCACTGAGACGGGAAACGCCAACGCATAGCGAGGCATGAACTACCTCAGAGAGTTAAATAAAACTTCGGTTTTAAATTGTCG